>JAURKO010000223.1 GCA_030831705.1 Daejeonella sp.
AGCATGGCTTGGTGGTAGTATCGATACCACTGGCGCTGTTGTAGCTTCGGGGTCATTAGTTGGAGAAACCGCATTAAAGATCAGTACCATTGTAAAGTTCTCACAAAATGTATTGCTTGGTCTGGCTGCTTTTGCAATCTCCGTTTACTGGACTTATACCAAGCATCCAAAATCTAACGAGCCGGATGGGAAGCCCGGTATCAAGATAATCTGGCAGCGATTTCCAAAATTCGTTTTGGGCTTTCTGGCAGCTTCCTTATTGTTCTCTTTTGTATTGAGTCCTGAGCTTAGTTCATCTGTAAAAGTGAGTCTTAAGAACCTTCAGGGATTATGGTTTGCGTTGGCTTTCACCAGTATCGGACTTGAAACCAATTTTGCCGATCTTTTTAATAAACAAAGTAAGAAACCTTTTTACGCTTTTTTGATTGCTCAGGTCTTTAATGTGATTGTAACCTTAATTATTGCTTTGATTCTTTTTAAATAAGAAGGAATAACCTTGATATTGTAAATTTATTTATTCCGATAATTATATAGATATGGGTGAGATTAATCAACATTTAGTTGCAATTCAGCAGGAAATTGGAAAGGAGTTCAGTAAGAGCCCTTCACCCTTTACCCATTGGCTCAAACCATTTGTAAAAGGTGCTGAAGCAGGAGCCCTAATCTTTGAATACCGGATCAGAAAGGATATGACCAATCCGATGCAGGTGCTTCATGGAGGGGTTATTGCCGGTATTATTGATGATGTTATTGGTGCAACCGTGTTTACAATGAATTTAAGCCATCATTACACTACGATCAATAATTACATAGACTATTTTGCTCCTGCTCTTGAGGGAGATATTATTGAAGCAAGAAGCTCTGTTATTAAACGGGGTAAGCAGATCATCAACCTTCAATGTGAACTTTGGCTTCCAGTAAAAAACAGATTAATTGCGCGGGGATATTCAAATATGATTCGGCTGGAACAGGTTTAACTAGGTGGTAGACGAGAGTTATTGTGCTGGGCTGCCTGTCCAAATGAAAAACTGTTCCGGGTAAAATAAACCTTGCCGGAGGAGGTAGCTTCCATCTATTGGTAATCTGAATCATAACGGTATTTCTTGCCTGAATTAACCAGAGAAAAGGGCTGAATCAACCTATAGAACGCAGGTATTGATTTCCGAAAATAATCATCATGCACCAGAGCCATATTTGGATAATTGCTATCTATTATCCTTCCATATGTCTAAACAGGTTAGACTATTAATTTATTTTTTTAAAATAAAATCTTATTAAATAGTATGCCCGAAAAAGAGGTAGGTCAGAAAAATCGCGGCGATTAGCCCAACCAAATCTGCAACAAGTCCGCAGACTAATGCATAACGTGGTTTCTTAATTCCAACCGACCCAAAATAGACCGCAAGTACATAAAAAGTAGTTTCTGAGCTACCCTGAATTACACTTGCCAGTCTGCCCTGAAAGGAATCAGCACCATAAGTAGTCATCACATCGACCATCAGTCCTCGTGCACCACCACCGCTGAGTGTTTTCATCAAACCTACGGGTAAGGCTGGTACGAAGGAAGTATCCAGACCCATCGCAGCCACCACTGTTCCGATTGCATTGACCACATAATCCATACATCCGGTAGTACGAAAAGCGCTGATTGCAACCAGAATTGCGATCAGAAAGGGGATGATCATGATGGAGGTACTAAAGCCTTCTTTAGCCCCATCAATAAATGCTTCATAAACATTTACTTTTTTGGTGGCCCCATAAACTATAAAGAGTGTGATAATTGAAAAAATAATGATTCCACCGAGTAAACCAGCATATACCTGTATCTGATCGGGTGGGAGACTCCCTAGCCATAAATATAATCCTGCCATCAGAGCAATGAACCCTCCGAAAAATATTAAAATAGGAAGCTGCAACAGATTGATTTTTTGATAGAAAGAAACTGCGATCATTCCGGCTAAAAAAGAAATGAAAGTGCCAATCAGACAAGGAATAAACACATCTGCAGGATTTGCCGCGCCATTTGCCATTCTTAATGCGATTACACCCGTGGGAATCAGTGTAATACCAGCTGTATTCAGCACCAGAAACATAATCTGTGCATTGCTTGCAGTATCCTTTTCCGGATTTAATTCCTGCAATTCCTGCATCGCTTTTAATCCAACAGGGGTGGCCGCATTATCCAAGCCGAGCATATTGGCAGAAAAGTTCATGATGATTGATCCATTGGCAGGATGACTTTTAGGCACTCCCGGAAATAATCTGCTAAAAAAAGGACTCACACCTTTTGCGAATAGCGTGATCATACCTGCACGTTCACCAATTTTCATGATACCTAGCCAGAAAGTCATAACCCCAATTAATCCTATAGATATTTCAGCCCCCGTTTTAGCGCTGTCGAACATTCCGTTTACAACATTGTTAAAAATTCCGGTATCGCCAAAGAATATCAGTTTGACCAATGAAACGAGAAACGCAATTACAAAAAAGCCGATCCAGATGTAGTTTAATGCCATAACTTATTAGTTATCAGTTACCTGTTATCAGTTATCTGATGGTGTTGCCTGACAACAGGTAACAGACAACAGTTAACATGAATATTGAATTTATTCTAAATTATAATTAGTTAAAACTCCATTTTTAAGTTTTATTAAAATATTATTATTATGATAAACAGTAAAATCTGCAGGTTCATTAATACTTAATTTTCTTTTTTCGGTAATTGTAAAATCTTCGCAGTTCATTTCATCATAACCATAATAATTAGAAAGGTCGCCCAATTCAGTTACCATGTAAGTATTTTTTACTGATCTGGCATTCCTAGTGACTTTCTCTTCTACACAAAGTCCAATATCAATCATGTATGGAACACCATTTCTTTCCAATTTACAATTCCTGAGTAATAAGGGAAAATGTAGTTTTTTATTTTCGGGAATGGAAAAATAATCTGTTGTTTTAGCCTTTAGATAGGATTCATCAGCAATACAAATCAGGCCTGAAAGAATAGACTGAAAAAATATTTTTCGGATGTATTGTTTCTCCGGATCATTATAATAACCGCCTGCTTCTATTAATATGGTACTGGTACCTGCAGCCTGAAAATTATCTCCAAATGCT
Source organism: Daejeonella sp. (assembly GCA_030831705.1). GTDB lineage: Bacteria > Bacteroidota > Bacteroidia > Sphingobacteriales > Sphingobacteriaceae > Daejeonella. Next base: position 3,118 of record JAURKO010000223.1, read on the forward strand.
CTGGGTTCGTATTCATCATTGAAACGACCTACATGGTCCGATATAGTTTCTTGAATCTCAGAATTCATGATGGCAATCACCTTCATTGCCTGTTCTCTGGTTGAATTGATACTCAGGTCTTCATCAAATGCTGGAGCCAGTAATGAGATGGTAGCTGGATTTCCGGTATTCCCTGCCGACCATAAAGTGCTCTGATCATGGAGATTAAAACCAAAGTGCGGATTAATTTCATCACGTAAACGGCGTAAAATTCTACCTTCCGGACTCTCTTGCCGGTTAAAATCACGGTTTATGTCGATATCCATAGCATTACGGCGTTGGAAAACCTCGGCTCCATCTGGATTCACCATAGGTAAAATATAAAGGGTGCATTGTTCAGATAGTAAATCATGAATATGTTTATACTGGTCTGGCTTTGATAAAAAATTCAAAAGATCAGCAATAGACATGGTAGCGGTTGCTTCATCACCATGCATCTGACTCCATAGAAAAATCCGTTTTGGTCCTTTACCCCAGGTAATCAGGTTGATGGAGCGTCCGTTTGTTGAAAAACCAGCCTCATTAACATTAAAATCCGAATTTTTCTTAATTCCGTTTAGAATTTTCAATAGATCAGTATGTTTGAAAAAGCGATCTTTTATTCGCTTTTCTTCAAATAACTTATAATTAACAAGGAGAGTAATTAACGAATCCATCCCACTAAATTAGTATTTACAACGAGAATATCTTCAATTTTGAATTTCAATTGAATAAAAAAAGCATCCTTTCCGAATCAGAAAGGATGCTTTTAGACAGATTTAATTTGATTGAAATGATCAGATCAAACTAACACTCCGGTTTACAAATTCAGTCAATTCGGCGCCAGTTAACATGCCCTGTGATAACAACGCCAGGTCAAAAGCTTGTTTAGCCAGTTGTGTTTGTTCTGCTTCATCCTGAGTTAAAAGGATTTTACCAATAAGTTTATGGTTTCCGTTTATAGCGACATTATAATTATCTGGGAGGTTTCCATAAAAGCCCATTCCGCCACCCATTTTAGACATATCTTTCATGCGTCGCATAAATTCATCCATCGTCACAATAACAGGAAGTTCTTCGGTATTCAGACTTTCAATTTCAATCCGCATGTTTGGTTTAACGATAGCCTTTTCAAAAATTGCTTTGACTTTTGCTTTCTCATCATCATTTAAAACATGAACGGTTTGGTCTTCTTTGCTGATAATTTTATCCGCAACATCCGCATCAACACGTTTTAGGGATGTTTTTTCAAGTTTTTGCTCCAGCTGACTGATGAAGTGGGGATCAATAGGAGAGTTCAAGTTTAGAACATCATAGCCCTTTTTATTTGCCGACTGTATGAAGGTATCTTGCTTATCAGTATCGGTTGCATACAGGTAAACAAGCGTATCATTCTTGTCAGTTTGAGCTGGTTTTACTTTTTCTTTGTATTCCTCAAGGGTAAAATATTCATTTTGGGTATTATTAAGCAGTACGAAATCTTTTCCCTTATCATAGAACTTCTCTTCGCTGATCATTCCGTATTTCACAAATAATCCGATATCAGCCCATTTTTCTTCAAACGCTTTTCGGTCGTTCTTAAATAGTGAAGCTAGTTTATCAGCTACTTTTTTCGTTATGTAACTATTGATCTTTTTGACAGCACTGTCCGCCTGAAGGAAACTCCTAGAAACGTTTAAGGGTATATCTGGTGAATCGATCACTCCGTGAAGAAGCATTAAAAATTCAGGAACTACATCTTTTACTTCGTCGGTAATAAATACCTGACGCGAGAATAGTTTGATCTTATTTCGCTGTATTTCAAACTCGTTTTTCACTTTCGGGAAATACAGAACTCCTGTCAAATTAAAAGGATAATCTACATTAAGATGAATCCAGAAAAGGGGATCTTCAGAGAAGGGATAAAGTTCCTTGTAAAAAGCCAGATAATCTTCATCCTTTAATTCAGAAGGCGATTTTGTCCAGATCGGACTTGTATTATTAATGATATTATCAACCTCAATAGATTTGAATTTTGGTTTTCCTTCAGCATCTTCACCATCAGGTTCCTGCTCTGATTTGGTTCCAAATTGTACCGGAATTGGAAGAAATTTACAGTACTTATCAAGAATGTCCTTGATTTTGACTTTGGCCAAAAACTCTTTAGATTCTTTATTGACATGGAGTATGATATCTGTTCCTCTGCTGGCACGTGTGCCGGCGCTTATTTCAAATTCTGTACTTCCATCGCAGATCCAGCGCGCAGGTTCGGCACCATCCTGATAAGAAAGTGTTTGGATTTCAACCTGGTCAGCAACCATGAATGCCGAATAAAAGCCAAGTCCGAATTTACCAATGATCTCATTAGCATCCTTCGCATCTTTGAATTTTTCTACAAATTCTGTTGCCCCCGAAAATGCGATCTGATTAATGTATTTTTTAATCTCTTCCCCCGTCATTCCAAGGCCATTGTCGGAAATAGTGATTGTTTTTTTCTTTTCGTCTACCGATACCGATACTTTTAACTCACCCAGATCTCCTTTATATTCACCTAAAGAGGAGAGACGTTTAATTTTTTGAGTAGCATCTACCGCATTTGCAACCAGCTCTCTCAGAAAGATTTCGTTATCAGAATATAAAAATTTCTTGATGATTGGGAAAATGTTCTCAGTGTGAATCGAAATGGTTCCTTTTTCTTGCATATTCTTATAATTTTGATTTGTACCAATCATTCATCAATACTTATTCCAAAAGTATTTTATGTCAATTTGACATTATTTTATTTGATGTTACCTAATTGTACTCCTTAATTATGTTCTCAAAGGCAGATCACAAATACTAAAAGTTAATAGTGGGCATTTTTTAATTAATTAACGTGAGTTCGATATAAAATCTTACTTGGCTAAGTTTAGACTGATTATTTTTCTCTCCATTTAGAAAGCAGGGTCTGTTTCTCTTCGCTTATGCCAGCCCCGTTTTCTGCTCTATTTATTTTCGGGAAATTTAATTTTATCATAAAATTCTTATTGCAAAAAAGATAGAGCTGCCACCCGAGTTTGTTTAATAGGACCTATGCTTCTATTACAGGTAGCCCGTCCCGATGAAAGACAGCTCCGGGTTAAATTTCAAAAATCAAATAATACGTCTCCAGATAAAAACGGGTTTAAAATCCGCTATATAGTAAACAATTTCACTCTAATTGGTGCTGTTAGCTACAATCAGGAATCAATTATTTATTAACTCTTAGTTTTATTGAACTCAGATGTATTATGGAATTCAACTTCAGGAAAATCCCGCTTTGCAAGATTTAATGTCCAATCGTTATCTGCAAGAAATACAGAATTACCATCCTTGTCTGTGGCTATATGATGATGTCTTCGCTGAGTTATTTCATTAATATTTTTCTTGTCCTTTGAAGTCATCCAGCTTGATTTTCTAAAAGTTAATGGCCTGAAAGCACATTTCGCACCATATTCGTGTTGAAGCCGAAATACTATAACCTCATATTGTAGTTCCCCAACTGTGCCAATGATTTTACGGTTTCCGGGTTGTTGAACAAACAATTGAGCAACACCTTCTTCTGTTAATTGCTGCAGACCTTTTTCAAGTTGTTTGGATTTTAATGGGTCACGATTTTCTACTTCTTTGAATATTTCAGGAGAGAAACTTGGAATTCCTTTGAACTGCAGTTGTTCACCTTCAGTTAATGTGTCACCGATCTTAAAATTGCCGCTGTCGTAAAGCCCTACTACATCACCCGGCCAGGCTTCTTCAACCAGACTTTTTTCATTTGCCATGAAATCAACAGGGTTTGAGAATTTCAATTTTTTATTCAGACGGGTATGATGAAAAAATTTATTTCGCTCAAATTTACCAGAGCAGATCCTTAAAAAGGCAATTCTATCACGATGATTGGGATCTAAATTGGCATGTATCTTGAACACAAAACCTGTAAAATTCTTTTCATTTGCCAAAACCATGCGTTCATTTGCTTCACGACTTTTTGGACTCGGTGCTATGTTAACAAATGTGTCGAGCAGTTCGCGAATTCCAAAATTATTAATCGCACTTCCGAAGAAAACAGGGGCAAGGAGTCCCTCTAAATAAAGGTCATTATCGAGATTGCCATATACTCCATCTACAAGTTCAAGGTCATCCTGAAGCGTTTTTAATTCTTTGGTTTGTAAAAATTCGTTTAGCAAAGGATCATTAAGATCCTTAACCTGTATTACCGGTTCACTTACTTTAGACTTATCTGGTTTGAAAAGATTGAGCTGTTTATCAAAAATATTGTAAACGCCTTTGAAATTATAACCTTGTCCGATTGGCCATGACAGCGGACAAACGCTGATGTTTAAATTGTTCTCTAATTCATCAAGAAGTTCAAATGTATCCTTCCCTTCGCGGTCGAGTTTATTAACGAATATGATAACTGGAGTATTGCGCATCCGGCAAACATCCATTAGTTTTTGTGTTTGCTCTTCAACACCTTTTACGCTATCCACTACCAGAATGACACTGTCTACAGCAGACAGGGTACGGTAGGTATCTTCCGCAAAGTCTTTATGTCCCGGTGTATCGAGGATGTTGATTCGTTTCCCGTTATATTCAAAACCCATCACTGACGTGGCAACGGAAATGCCACGTTGCTTTTCAATTTCCATGAAATCTGATGTGCTGCTTTGATTTGCTTTATTTCGTTTTACCGTTCCTGCAGTATTGATCGCCCCGCCAAAAAGAAGAAATTTTTCTGTGAGGGTTGTTTTTCCAGCATCAGGATGACTAATAATGGCAAAGGTTTTTCGCTTTTCTATTTCTTGGTTGAGCATAATATTACGGTAATGTGAGTTAATCACACAAGGGCTTTTTAGTGAAAGCGCAAAGCTAATAATTTTTGTTGTTTCTGATTATAATGAACAACTGATAAGAGGGTTTCTGTACTAGTCTTGTACTAATCAATCTGTTTACAATGAGTGGTATTTGAGTGTATGTTGATTTGCAAAAAATGGCAAATAGTATTTCATTGGATTAATTCTTTGCTCGAGAATTTAGGGTTTCAATGAATCAGAATTTAGTCTTAGTTTTTGGCTCTTGACTCTATTTGAAATATACTTCAGTCGCTCCGTAACCAAACCGTTCTTTATGAGCATCCATAAACGTTTTAACCTGAGCATGTTTACTTATGATTTTATAAATTTCATTTCTTAAAGTGCCGTTTCCAGAGCCATGAATAAATATGATCGAAGAAGTATTATGTACGATTGCAGCATCCAAAGTTTTTTTGAAATGGCTCATCTGTATATCTAGAATTTCTGAACTATTAAGAAACTGATGATCATTCCTTAATTTTTCAATATGTAGGTCAACTTCTTTGCCCGGATTCTCTATTTGAATCTTTTCAGTAGGAGCTCTAAAAAAACTCTCTTTTAGTTTTTCTGGATCAACTAAGGGTTCCGCACTGTCAAGCTGAATTAACCATCCGGCTTGATCTAGCAATTTATGTTGCTTTTTGGCACCAGAGAAATCTTTGGCTTTGAATTTTTCTGTAAACTCAATTGGCTCTTGCATCTCCTCATTTCCAGGACTAAATAAAAGTGCCTTGATTTTGAATTCAGGCCACAGATCAAGTTCATTTAATGAGCATGAATAAATCTTTTCTGAAGACTGAGCTTTGAGAATTCCAGAATATTCACCTTTTACCTTGTTCTTATTTCTCGAATAAAAGGTGAACAAAATTTGCCATGAACTTGAATTTACTAAATGAAAATGTAGTACAGATGAGCTTTTTTTATCCGGACAAAGAGCAAGATATATGCCATTTAGAATAAATTCTGAGGTAATTGTGTTTAAAATTTTCTCCGATGATTGGTTATCAGTAACGTCACTCTTTCCATGTACCCGTGTAACCTGGCTGGCTAAAACGGGAATTTCAAATCCATCATCATCTGTTACCGCAATGGTACTTTCATCAATTATCCGTGTGATATATCCTTCTCTGCGTTCATTAACAAATCGAACGAACTCACCTAATTTAAAATTCATAATTACGGATTTTTTAGAATGAAAACCAGACTAACGCAGTAAATCTATGAAAATAAACCTCCTTCAACCAGTTGTATTTTATTTCATTGGAAAATACACAGAGGGCCATACATTTGTATTTAATATAACCATTACTCAATGATTAAAGATCAAAAGAATAATCCCCTTCATGGAAAAACACTTGAGGTGATAATAATTCATCTTGTAAACCACTATGGATGGGATAAGCTTGGCAGATTAATCAGGATCAATTGCTTCAATGACAACCCAGATATTTCATCAAGTTTGAAATTTCTTAGAAAAACAGATTGGGCCCGTAAAAAGGTGGAAGAGCTTTATCTCAAAACAATTCACAATTGATATCTTTGTAAATTAAAATCAATATTATGAACAGATTCAGATTATTTATTTCAGTTTTAGTTATTGTTGGGTCCTTCTTTGCCTGTAATCAGGCTACAGAATCTACAGATACTACCAAATCAGACTCAATAATAGCTCCAACTGCAGTGTTAATTCCTGTTGAGATAAAGGATAGCCTTAATGCGGATGCTTACAAGCATTATATTCAACTAAAAGATCTTATGGTTACTTCTGATCCTGCAAAAGGTAAAACTGCAGCTTCTGATTTGGCTATTTCATTACGCAAGCTAAGTGGCTTTGAAAGTACTGCAGTTTTGGCTGAAAAAATTGCTAATTCTAAAGACTTATCAGAACAACGTATCAATTTTACGGAATTAAGTGATGATATGATCAAATTGATTAAAAAAACCGAGCTTGCTTCAGGAAGTATTTATGTCCAATATTGTCCGATGGCTAATGAAGGAAAAGGTGGATACTGGCTTTCTTCTCAAGAGGAAATTATGAATCCTTATTACGGTGATGATATGCTGCATTGTGGTGAAGTCAAGGAGACAATTGCAAAAAAATAATTCGCAGTAGAAGAAGTTTAAATTACTTTATTTCAATAATTCCAGATCCATATTCTGAAATATTCCACTTAATCTTAGCCAATTAAATTATTTTTTGATTTTTTAACAAAAATATTGCAAAACCTTGTGTCAAAAATAGTTCAAAAGCGCACATAATTATTAGTTTTGTGAATCAACTATTATAATTTTATGTCAGAATCAGCTTCCTTAAAAATAGGAGAACAAACTTACGAACTGCCAATCATTACTGGTACTGAAGGTGAAAAGGCTATAGATATTTCAAAGCTTCGGGATTCAAGTGGGTATATAACGATTGATTCCGGTTACAAAAACACTGGTGCAACTAAAAGTGCCATTACATTTTTGGATGGGGAAGAAGGTATATTAAAATACAGAGGATATGGAATTGAAGAATTAGCAGAGAAATCTACTTTTATTGAAGTTGCTTATCTTTTGATTTATGGTGAATTGCCTCATCAAGCCCAACTTGACGGCTTTCAATCAAGTATTTCAAGACATACATTGATTCATGAAGACATGAAGAAATTTTTTGATGGCTTTCCATCAAAATCTCATCCTATGGGTCAACTTTCTTCATTAATATGTTCGCTGTCATCATTTTATCCAGAATCATTAAATGCCAAGCAAACTCCTGAGGAACAAAATCTGACAATCATTAAGTTAATTGCAAAAATGACCACAGTTGTTTCTTGGATTTACAAAAAATCCCTCGGACATCCTATCATATATCCGCAAAATAACCTTGATTATGTAAGTAATTTTTTGAATATGACTTTTGGTCAGCGTACAGAACTGATCGAAATGGATCCTGTGGTTGTGAAAGCAATGAATGTATTGTTTATCCTTCATGCTGATCATGAACAAAATTGCTCAACTTCAACAGTCCGCATGGTTGGATCATCCGATTGTAACTTATATGCATCAATTTCTGCAGGTATTTCAGCGCTTTGGGGTCCACTTCATGGTGGAGCTAATCAGGCTGTAATTGAGATGCTTGAACAGATTAAAAATGATGGTGGCGACACAGATAAGTGGATTAATAAAGCAAAAGATAAAAATGATGGCTTCCGATTGATGGGATTTGGTCATCGCGTTTACAAAAACTTTGATCCACGTGCAAAGATTATTAAAAGAGCATGTGATGAAATTTTGGATAAATTGGGTATCGATGATCCTGTGCTTGATATAGCTAAAAAGCTCGAAAATGCAGCATTGAATGATCCATATTTTGTTGATCGTAAGCTTTATCCAAATGTAGATTTCTATTCGGGTATTATTTACCGTGCTTTAGGATTTCCAACGGATATGTTCACCGTTCTATTTGCTTTAGGACGTTTGCCGGGTTGGATTGCTCAATGGAAGGAAATGCGTGAGAACAAAGAGCCAATTGGCAGACCAAGACAAATATATACAGGCGATACGGTTCGAACTTATGTAGATATAAAGAATCGTTAATTCGCTGCTAAAATTATATAAGAACTCCTTGGACTACATCCAGAGGAGTTTTTTTTTAATCAAACGGAAGTGTTCAGATTTATTTAACGTGAACCCGATATCCTATTAAACCCATATACCTTCCTGCCGACAGGGAAACATAACATTTTATAGCCATCTACCTTCATTTTAGACACAGATAGCCTTTAAGCTTCGCTTCATTCTATGCGATTTACATTCTAAATTTTCTTCAAAAAATATTATAAGTCTATCTGTGTGGTTAGATAGATTTATATCCGATTCACGTTATTTAAAAAGCCTTGAAACTATTTAGTTAACTTGAATTCGAATACAAAATTTTGAATGACTATTTAGGTTTGATTGTTTTCTAATGATTGTATAAAACAAAGATATGAGCTAAAGTTGCCAAAAAGGTTTATATCAAACGGCAAATGATCCTATTGCCAGGCTATCGGTTCCTATGAAAAACAGCTCTAGGTTAAATAAACCTTGCCGTAGGAAGTATCTTCCGGCTATTCGTAATTTGAAATAGAACGCAATTTCTTGCCGGAAATACTCCGAAGGAAAGGGCTGAAATAGCCTACGACACACAGGTAATGATTTTCAAAAATTTATCTGACTAATTATAACCGTACTTTTGGCTGTTCCTTTTATCGTCGAAATCAGATTTTTTTAACGTGAACCCGATATCCTATTAAACCCATATACCTTTCTGCCGACAGGGAAACATAACATTTTATAGCCATCTACCTTCATTTTAGACACAGATAGCCTTTAAGCTTTGCTTTAAGCTATGTGATCTACAATCTATGTTTCCTTTAAACTTAGTGCAAGTCAATCAATGTGGTTAGATATTGATCTTTAAGTATTTATATGTAGAACTCACATTAATAGAACTCAATTTATGTGGTTAGATATAAATCTTTGATTAGTTTATAAAGTATTTAGGCTAATCTAATCCTACATTAAAATTCCTGCAATGGTTGCAGATAGGTAGGAGGCAAGTGTTCCACATATAAGTGCTCTCATCCCAAGTTTGGCAAGGTCAGTTCTTCTTTCTGGCGACAACTCACCGATTCCTCCAACCTGAATTGCGATAGAGCTGAAATTCGCAAATCCACATAATGCAAAACTTGTAATTAGGATAGTTTTAGGATCAAGAGTTGCTTTGATTTTTGCAAGATCAAGATAAGCAACGAATTCGTTTATCACCATTTTGGTGCCCATTAATGATCCTGCTATCTGTACATCTTTGCCTGGTACCCCCATGGCATAAGCAAATATTGAGAAAAGTGAACCCAAAATTTGGTTTAAGCTAAGTGTTTGTAGGTTAATTCCAATAAAAGATAGGGTCAATCCTAGACTATGAAGGCCATATCCAATTTTTCCAAGCACAAAATCAACCAATGCGATGATTGCAATAAAACCAATTAGCATGGCCACAACATTTAAACCTACTTTTAATCCATCACTCGCTCCATGTGATATTGCATCCACCAGGTTTGCATTCGTCTTTTTAATTTCTAATGATACCCTTCCTTTAGTCTCAGAGATCTCTGTTTCAGGCCAAACAATCTTGGAAATAACCAATGCCGCTGGCGCAGCCATTAAGCTTGCAGCTATTAAATACTCTGCAGGAACACCCAAAGCAATATACACGGCCATTACGCCACCAGCAATACATGCCATGCTACCAGTCATTGATGCTAATAATTCAGACATGGTCATCCCTTTCAAATAAGGTTTGATCATAATCTGAGCTTCAACTTGTCCAACAAATGCACTGGCCACATTTGATAGTGCTTCGGATCCTGAAACCCCCATTAATTTATAAACGATGAATGCGATAAACTTAACAATCCGCTGCATGATTCCTAGATAATAGGCAACGCTGACTAACACAGCTACAAAAATGATTGTAGGAATAATATTAAAGAAAAAAATGAATTCATTGCCGTTTCCAAATG
>JAURKO010000224.1 GCA_030831705.1 Daejeonella sp.
TGAAATTCCAAGATAAAACAAGTATGTTAAATAATGAAATAAAACTCCTAGGCTTTTTAAATTTTAAACATTTTATAGGAAATCACAGATTGATTTAAGGGTTTTGGACATTGTTTTGTGAGGCTTCTGAAATTAAAATTTTTTAAAACGAGATACATAAAACCTGACAAATAAGATATGAATCATTATTACTTATCGGCATCGAGGTGGAATTGGCAGAATCATATAATGACTCCTTTAAATTGTGTTACTGAAGCCAATCCATCGGAATGGAAATTAATTGACCAGGGTTAATGTGCTTAATAAATCATCGTTACTTGGCCAGCATCAGTGGGATCACTGGTCAAAGTGCTCCGGATTAAATGGTCAATAAAAGATACGTTTTGACTATTTTATTGGAAAATAAATTTTGATAAAAGATAGAAAATCGACGTAAAGGTGCGTGTCTTAGCATCTTGGCTGTATAGTTGTCTTTTATAAATTAGGAGGTCCTGGCCTTCGCCAGGATGACAATCAATTTTAGTAAACAGGAGATTCCAGCTCGGAGGCTGGAATCGTAGTGCCCAAAGGAATTCGTTGTCATGACGGGCTTGACTCGCTAGACCCGCAAAAAACTCTCGCAGAGACACAGAGACGCAAAAAATTTTGTAGCAAACAAATGATTTAAGAGCCCGGCCGAACTTTGCGTCTTAGCGAGAAAAAAACTAAATACTTTTGTCATGGCGGGCTTGACCCGCCATGACCCGCCAGCCCCGCCACGAATTACATTCAATCCTATTTAAACAATAATTACCTTTACGGTTTCTATGAATAAAGAACTGCTAAAAAAACTTTTTGCCCTCAGCCTTTTAATACTGATTTCCTCAAACGGATTCGGGCAGATGAAGCTGATCAGGAAAATGCTTTCCAATGAAGCTGATACCACCCGCAAGAGCAGTTTCCTGCCTCTACCGGCTATTGGATTTGCACAGGAAACTGGAGTAGAAATAGGAGGTGCAGGTTTATATTCATTCTACACCGATAAAAGCGATAGCCTGATCCGCACCTCGCGAATTACAGGTATGGTTACTTTTACTACTAAAAAGCAAAGCAACTTCGCCTTAAAATCAGATATCTGGACACCTGGTAACAAGTATCATATAACTTCGGAAATCCGTTACCGGAATTTCCCTTTCAATTTCTATGGCATTGGCAATTCTACCCTGGAACTGAATGAAGACCCCATCACCCAAAAACTTTTCAAAATCAATGCCGGCATAGAGCAAAGGTATGCTAGAAACGTTTACTTAGGATTTAATATGGCTTATGAATCCAATCGCTTCGAAGATAAATTAAGCGGCGGAATTTATAGCACTAATCCGAGCATTATAGATAAAGATGGCGGAAGAGCTTTCTTTCTGGGACTCACTCATGTTCTGGACAATCGCAATACCAATACCTATACTACAAAGGGTTCATTTCTGAGATTTAATTATTCATATGCGCCGGATCTGTTTGGAGCTGATGATTTTAATGGCGGACTCCTTAAACTTGATTTACGGCATTTTGAAAGTCTGAGTAAAAAGACTACTCTCGGCTTAAATGCTCATTTTCAAGCCATAAGCGGTAATAATACGCCATTCTACCTGCTCCCGCAGCTCGGAAACGATGAAATGATGCGCGCTTATTACGCCGGCCGATTCCGTGATGAAAATTTATTAGCCCTGCAGGGTGAACTCAGGCTAAGATTAAATCCTAGATTCGGATTGGTAGGTTTTGCCGGCGCAGGAAACGTTTATACCAAAAATAATCTGAAGCTCATTCAGCTCAAGCCCAGTTTAGGCGGAGGATTCAGATATTTCTTTGACATTGAACGCGGACTCAGCGTGAGGATTGACTATGCCATCGGCGAACAGAACCCCGGTGAAAAAAGGCAACAAGGACTTTATTTGAGTTTGGGGGAGGCGTTTTAAATACTATTCACTATGATTTCTAAAATGAATTTTTATTCTTCGTTCCCGAAGGAATTACCTCATTGACCAATGGCATAACTTCCAATCCCCAACAAGACAGGAAAAGAAAAAAGAACAATTATGATTAAAGAATATAATCTTTAATCTGATAATTCAATTTTGTCTAAAAACTCCTTTGTATTATAAATTCAATTTCCATAATTTACAAATCATTATTCAACTACAAACCGCTAAAAAATAACCCATACTAAATCCCATGAAAAAATTATTAATCCTTCTTCTGTTCTGTTCTGTTAGCATTTCAAGCTTCAGCCAGACTATCGTGAATTCAACCCCTGAAGCAGCAGGTTTCTCATCTGAACGCCTAAAGCGCCTTGATAATGCCATGAATGAATGGGTGGACAAAGGATACATGAATGGAGGTGCGGCATTAATCATCCGTGATGGTAAAATCGCATATTATAAAGCAAATGGTTATAATGATCTGGATACCAAAGCCCCGCTTCAAAAAGATGGAATTTTCAGAATTGCTTCTCAGACCAAGGCAATCACCAGCGTTGCCATAATGATGCTGTTTGATGAAGGAAAGTTATTGCTGACCGACCCGGTTTCAATGTATATTCCTTCGTTTAAAAAGCAAAGTGTTATGATTAGCTTTAACGCCGCAGACACGACATATACTACTATTCCTGCGAAAAGGGAAATGACCATTAAGGATCTTCTTACCCACACCTCCGGACTTGGTTATGCTCAAATTGGATCAAAGGAAGCAAATGCAATCTATGCAAAAAATAATATCACCGCAGGTTTGGGTGTAAAAGACAGAACCTTACTTCAGGCAATGAGCCGCCTGGGTGAGATGCCTTTAATGCACCAGCCGGGTGAAAAATTTACCTACGGATTGAATACCGATGTTCTGGGTTGTTTGGTTGAGGTTATAACCGGTGTAAGTCTGGATGAATTTTTTAGAACCCGGATCTTCGAACCCCTGGGAATGAAAGACACCTATTTCAATTTACCTAAAGAAAAAGCAAATCGTTTGGTAAACCTTTATACTGAAACTCCACAGGGGAAATTAGTGAAAGCAGGTGCAGGAATGTTAAACAGTCTGGTGACTTCCAATTACCCTTTGGTACCGCATACCTATTATTCTGGTGGAGCAGGCTTAAGCTCCACACTGTATGATTATGGCGTTTTTCTTCAGATGCTGTTGAACAACGGAGTATATAATGGTAAAAGATTATTAGGTCGTAACACGGTAAGGATGATGACTACCAATCAAATTGAGGGTGTGCCTTATGCAAGTGGTACCTTCGGACTCGGATTCGGAGTAGTTACAGATCAAAACAGCGGGAGTGCGCCTGCGCAAGTGGGAACATTTAACTGGGGCGGCGCTTTTGCAACTTCCTATTGGGTAGATCCAAAAGAAAAAATGGTTTACTTGTTCTTCCGACAGTTACAGGCCAGAACGCATAATGAGGTGGTAGAAAAATTCAGGGCATTAACTTATCAGGCAATTAACGATTGATTTTGCTTTAGCTCAGATTTAGATATAAAACATGAAAAAAATACTCGCGCTTGCCGGATTAGTTCTAAGTTCTTTAATGGTACAGGCTCAGCTTAGTGCCGACCTGATCATACGAAATGGTAAAATTTACGATGGAACCGGAAACTCCTGGTATTACGGCGATGTGGCTGTAAAAGATGGCAAGATCATCAAAACGGGTTACATTAATGATATTAAGGCAAACAGAACTATTGATGCGAAAGGTTTACTGGTAGCACCGGGATTTATAGACGTACATGGTCACATTGAGAGTGGAATCATTACTACTCCTACTGCAAATAACTATATTTTCGATGGAGTGACCACTGTGGTTACCGGTAATTGCGGTGGGTCTGCAGATAATATTGGTAGTTTTTTAGCGGAAGTTAACCGGACGCGGACTTCAATCAATGTGGCAAGTTTGATCGGGCATAATAACGTACGCGCTCAGGTAATGAAATTTGATAATCGTAAGCCTACTGCAGAAGAACAACAAAAAATGGATGCGTTGGTAGAAAAGGCAATGAAAGAAGGTGCAGTGGGGCTCTCCACCGGATTGATCTATATTCCGGGAACCTTTGCAGAAACCGGGGAAGTGATCTCATTGGCAAGAGCTGCAGCAAAAAATAAAGGAGTTTATGCCTCCCACATCCGGAATGAAGAAAATCAAGCTGCTGAGGCGGTGAATGAAGCCATTAACATCGGAAAAGAGGCTAATATCCCGGTTCAGATTTCACATTTCAAAATAGGCGGCAGATCAAACTGGGGTAAATCGGACGTCACCATCAATTTGGTTAAAGAGGCAAGGGAAAATGGCCTGGATGTAACCATCGATCAATACCCATACACAGCAAGTAGCACCAACCTCGGAATTCGTTTACCCGACTGGGCTTTTGCGGGGGGAAATGACTCATTGAAAGCAAGATTAAATACTCCCGCAACCCGCGCAACCATAAAAAAAGAAATGCTTGCACAACTTGCAAGCTATAAATTTCCTAATTACAGTTATGCTGTAGTGGCCAACTATCCATCAGACACCAGTCTGAACGGTAAAAACATTTCTGAAATTAATAAACTGATGGGCAGAAAAGCCAAAGCGAAATATGAAGCAGAAACCATTATGGATATGGTTGAAAAAGGAGGTGCGCAAATGGTTTACAACAGTATGAATGAAGTGGATGTGAAGAACATCATGAAATATCCTTTCAGCATGTTCGGAGCAGATGCCGGAGTGCCTGTACCAGGCCGAGGAATGCCGCATCCGCGTGGATATGGCACTAATGCCAGGGTATTGGGTAAATATGTAAGAGATGAAAAGGTAATTACCATGGAGGATGCTGTCAGAAGAATGACTTCATTGGCAGCCCAGAAATTTGGCCTGAATGACCGAGGATTATTACTGCCCAACTATGCTGCTGACATAGTAATTTTCAGCGAGTTGGAAGTAAGTGATATGGCCACATTCTTAAAACCACATGCTTATTCCAAAGGGTTTAAATATGTAATTGTAAACGGAGAACTGGTAGTTGAGAATGAAAAGCATCTAGGGACCAAAAGCGGGAAGGCGCTTTATGGGTTGGGGCATAGGGAGTGAGTTTGTTTGTTGTCTGTTGTCTGACTACCATACCCATCCTGACAACTGATCAAAACAAATGGAAGCCAGTAATTCTAGATTTGAAAGGTATTGACATGAACATATCTTTATAAGATTTTATTAAACATACAAACTCCCGACCATGGAAAATCTCCTTTAGGACCTATAGGTTCGGGCATATTAGCATACTGCAAAAGTGATTCGGGCAAACGATTAAGCAAGGCCGCCGTTTTAAACTTGGAGTGCGAGGCAACTGGATTCCACCCAAATAGCCTGAAGAAGTCTTCACCCTCTTCGGGAGCAAAAATAAGGGGAGAGTCGGCATCAATTAGAAGAGAACCCATCTCTGCATTTATTAATGGCAAAATGCCCGGAGACATCAAATCCAATAAAAAAAAATCAAAAGACAAGGTATGAGAAAGATCATAGGAAAGTGTACTGGCATCTTTTTCGGAAAGATACCCGATCAAACCTTCTGCTACAACTAGGGTTTTTAGCTTTCTTACTGCTAAATTTTCAAAAAGCTCGCGCCTCTCACTACGCAAAGAAAGATTCAATGCTATCCGCTCAACTTCACATACAGGAACAATTCCCGCCATCTCAGCATCCATATAATTTATAATTTCTGGAAGATCAACATCAATCCATTTGATTTCAGAGGGAAGTTCTAAACGATAAGGGCGAGTATCAAGGCCAGATGCAAGATTGATTACTTGCTGAACACCATTCTTAACTGTATCCTGAATTATTTTATCAAATAAATAAGTACGTGCAACAAAAGACCAACTATTTTTTCTTCCACTTTGCATTGCCTGCACAATGGATTCTCCTCTCTTACCTGCTAAACCGCGTGCATAGTTATCAATGAAAATAGCATCTGCACGCTCCGTTTCATCTGCCCGGTAAACGGCTACCCAAAGGGCAGTATCTGATATATTTCTAAGAGGCAATTCTAATTTATTTACACTTTGTTAATCCATCTTTTGCAGAAGCATCATCTGGCTTATTTAAAAGTGCCTTTTGAAATAAAATTTTTGCTTGATCTATTTTGCCAAGATATAAATATGACCAGGCCAGCATATGATTCGCATCGTAATCAAAGGGATACATATTAACAACTAATTCAAAATATTTTGCTGCAGTATCATATTTCTTGACATAATAATAATGCACACCCACCAAATAGTTAGCAACTGAGTTGTAAGGATCAATTTTCAAGATCTCCTCATACTTGATATAGGCCTTATCATATTGTTTGGCAGCTGTTGCTGCAGTGGCAAAGCCAGAGCGAGCTTCAACACTGTACTTTTTTTGATTGGCTGCTTTTTGATAATATACCATTGCCTGATCATACTTATTCTGACTGTAAGTAAGCCAACCTAAACGGAGATTAAGTTCATAATTATCTTCCTTATAAATTTTGCGAATAGGCACTATTGCCTTATCCAAGTCGCCTTTAAATTCTGCTAGATAGCTTTCGCGAAAAGCTCCCTGCAACTGTTCTTGATTTTGAGCAGTAGCACCCATAGCCATAACGATGACCAAAAAAAATAAACCGATTGTTTTAGTTAAAAATTGCATTGTAAACCTCCTGTGATTGATTGTTGATTATATAAAATAGTAGAACTTCCGTATCGAATTTTCACATCATGTGTATAATTCATGCGTAGCATTAATTTTGAGCCAATTGAAAGATAGACACTCGCCCCATACCTTGATTTTTTCTGATCAATATCATCATAAAGATACATTGCATCATTATTTAGCATTGTTCGGTAGGATCCAAACGTGGCATTTCCTTCAAGCCATACTCTTTTAATTGGTGAAAAACCAAGTACTTGAGTTAGCGCTAAATCATTAGAAAAAGCTGCTCTAGAAATAGTGTAAAATTTAGTGTTCCCTAGCGGATAAGTAGTAAGTACCGCATCAAATTGTTTAATAGATGCAGACCTAATTGTTCCTGCTTGAAGTAAACCCTTTAAATGAATCAGCTTCCCAGCATAGCTAAGCCCTCCAAAACCAACGAAATTGTGATATAGAAGGTTATTGAAAGGGACATTAAAATAATGAAAGCCCCCAAGAAAAGTAAGATTTCCAGAAACCGCTATATCCGCTTTGGCATAGTAATCTTTTTGATTAATATTGATGGCATTATTATTATTAACGGTCGTTAATGCGGGTTCGTTAATCATTTGATTAAAAAATGAAACCGATTGATGCAGCATAGTCTTATACCCAAGCAATGTCGTTAACCCAAAACGAGTATAACTTGCATCGCCTCGATAAGTTGCATCTATCGTTTTCTGGCTAAACTCTGCGTCTATTTGAGAAATCTTAAAGGGAATGATACCATTTTCTTTTCGAACAGATTCACCGAGTAGTGAAGCATAATAACGTGCCCCTTGCAAATTGTTGAGTAAAAGATTATTCAAATAGAGGTAGTAAATTGATATTTCATTTTTATTATCAGAACGATAAACGCTTTCATAATGGCGCATACTTTCGCTGTAATTGCCTAGCATAAAAGCAGCATAACCAGTTCGCATACGTAGTAATGGAAAATCTACACCAGAATCAATACTATTTTTTCCATATTTGAACAAATCGGTCCATTGATACTGGTTATATAGTTGAAGCGAAGTTGCATTAGCAGCCTGCAAACTTGAAATTTCCTGCGCAAATGTAGAAGTATACATAATCATTGCTAATAGCGAATAAATAAGCCTTTTTATTTGCATAATACATTTATTTTTTTGCCTTTCTGCAAAAAGCTGAAAGCGCAAATTAGTTTATTACTGATTTTAATAGTACAATCAATACTATTAATTTCATGATTGAATGAAGAAAGATATTGCCTTGAACGAACTTCTATAGCTTGATTAAAAGCAGCACCATCTATCACCATATTAGCTGACTCATACTCCAAATGGCGATAAATACCAAAAGGCGCAATCAGATCCTGCATCCACATACCAAAACCTGAGCGAGATAATTGAAGAGGAAACTCGTCTTTAACCAAATGATTAGGCTCAACGAACAGCGCAATTTTGTAAGCACTCACATAAAATTTATAAAGCAAACTGGTGTGATCTCCATAAAATGAATTGAAATAGAAAAAATGGAGGGCGCGAGTAAAATATGCAAGCGATTTGGTCAAATGACAATAGAGATAAGTTTTATTATAGGCATCGGTGTACACTTCCCAGTTGGCATCAGTAGCCATTCCTTCTTGATGCACATTCATTCTAAATCCAGGCTGAAAATTAAATGCAGCATCTAAATCAGAGTTAATATTAAGGTTACTTACTTTGTTAGTTTCAGAAGGTACTGCATACTCCAATACTTGTACTTTACCATTTGATTTTACAGAATAAGAACTTATAGGATAAGAAATGGTTTTACTCCCAATATACGGAGTAGACTGAACTTGAAAATGTAAATGAGGCTCTGGAGATCGACCAGAGTTACCACAGGCAGCAATTATATCACCCTGTTTAACATAATCACCTACTTTGACCTTTATTGAATGCTTACGCAAATGTGACAGTTTAGTATATAGCCCCTCAAAATGTTTAATCACAATAGAATTACCCCAGTTTTCCTTTCTATTTATTGTGCCAACCTCATTGTCTTCTACATTCTCAACTACCTCCATCACATAGCCTTCTGCAGGTGTTAAAACAGGTTTATTATAACAATAAAAATTGTCGGGCTCCAAACCAGGTTTAGAATAGGTCTTCATTTGGCCATCAACTATAACAAAATCTAATGCTTTAGCCCATTCTCCCTTATGTGTAATTTCACCATCATAACCCTGGGTAACAATCCATTCGCCAAGGAATGGAAGTTGAAGCCGAAAATACTGATCATAAAAAAAACGTTTTTTTGCATTCAGATAATTGTAGAGATTTTTTTCAGGTGAGTAAAACTGTAGTGGAGTAATCACTACCCTTCCTCTATTTTTGCTGACATTAAAAAAATGAACTATTAATATGGTCACAACGCAAAATGGCAATGAGTAAACAGGAAGATTTAATAGCGCTGTTAATTTGCCCAGCGCAATAACCATCAGAAATGATAAAGGAACCGCTAGCATCGACCAAAAGAATGAATAAACTGAAGGTATTGTAAAGAAACTTCCGATGGCAAGTGCTACCATAATAAAATTACTCCCAATAAAATAATAGTTAAGGCCATTATCATTGGCATAGACCACATTATTGAATAAAATTGAAATTATATAGCCAAGCACAACCAAAAGAAAAGAAATACGACTATGAAAAAGCAGTATCAGCGAAAGCATAATGCCAGAGAAAACATTCTCCTGAAATAAAAGTGAACTTAGTGATTTAAAAAAAATTAGCACTAGTGGATCCAAGGGTAGATTCTCAAAAAATAGAATAAAGTTTATTAAATGGCTATCCCCAATGGCATACATGTTATTTAACCAGTAAATATTACGTGTAGTAAGATCAATAGCGCTGAGCTCTCTAGACACAAGTATTACTACCCAAAAACTAAGTATAAAAGGAAGTGCTAAAAAAGGAAGACCTCTAGGAAATAGCCTTTCAGCAAACCAAATTGAAAGTAAAAGCGAAAAGAATACAGCTAAAAAAAGTAATAACCAAAATGCAAAGCCACTGTTGTAAAAGGTTGCCATACCCAATCCAATCCAAATGGCATTAAAGTGAAATAGTCCTGGCTGATTCAGCAACTTATCAAAATTTGCAATTCGACCAAGCATTATTGAAATCAATACTGAAATAAGGCCTACCAACCCAGCAAAGGGACTAAAGAAAGTAACAATGAGTAATGCACCTCCTACCCAAGAGTTGGTAGAAAAAAGAAGCATTGAATAACTATTCAGAGCTTCAATGGCCAGTTGCTTTAGTTCAATAGTTGAAAATCCTTTCATCAAGGCCTTACTATAGATTGCAAGTGTGAAGGTATCTGATCTAGCATTTCCAAATAAGCAAGGTCCTCTTTTTTTCTGATTATATGCGTATCGCCATTGCAATCAATTAGTACTATTGCAGGACGCATTGCAATAAACTGCATCCACTGTGTCATATTATAGGCTCCAACCCGATGTACTACTACATGATCGCCTCTATTCAATAATGGGAGACTAATATAATCACGTATAATATCAATATTCATGCAAAGAGGTCCAAATAGTACCACATCCTCTTGATAGTCAGAAGCTTCTTGAGCCGGACTTATTTTGTGATCATACCAAAAAGAGGTGAACATAATATTCACTCCAAAGTCCATAATTGTGGCTTTTCTTCCATCGCTCAGTTTTTTACTCGCCAATACTGTTCCAAGCAAAAATCCGGCATCGTCGACTAATGCTCTTCCTGATTCAAGAATAAGCAGAGGTAATTCAGATCTTGAAAAATTAGCCTGAAGTAGACCTTCTGTAATCGCATCAGCAAATTCATCTATAGTTGGAATATTAACTACTCCAAAATTTCCTTTCAATGGATTGGCACTGGGGAAACCTCCACCTAAATCAATATATTGAATAATTGTTCCAAACTCATCCTTACATCGCTTAGCAAGCGTAGTTAATTTTTTAGTGGCAATAGAATAAGCCTTGCTACTAAGCATATAGGTGCCTATATGGGTGTGTAAACCAGTTAGCTCTAAAAACTCTGATGCATTAATTTTTTCTAATGCCGTCCAAGCTTGACCATTTTCAAAGTTGAAACCGAAGCGATCCCAAATAGGATATACACCCGTGTCCATATTGACACGAATAGCCACCTGTGCTTTTTTTGAGAGTTCTTTGCATAGTGCAGTTAGTGCATATAATTCTTCCAGATGATCGATATGAATCATTGAACCATTAATAACAGCCAACCTAAGATCCTCATCAGATTTATCAGGGCCATTGAAAATGATTTTGGAACCTGAAACACCATTGCTTAGTGCTTTACGATATTCAAAACCACTTACTACCTCGGCCCAACTTCCTTCTTGATGAAAAATTCTACAAATAGCATTATTGTAATGCGTTTTGTAACTCCAAGCAAATTGTACTTTTGGATAGCGAGTAGAGAAAGCCTGAACCGATGATTGATAATTAGAACGTATTTGCGTTTCGCTCATTACAAATACGGGCGATCCGTATTGAGCTATCAACCCTTTTACAGACACCCCATCTATATGTGTTACCGGTTGTGTTGAAGAAGATGTTCCAGATTTCTCTAGCATTCCCACTACCATCTTTTTTATGAATGGCCTTTCGTATTTAAGTTTCTCCATACTATTTATAATTGTCCTAATGCAGTGAATTGTTGAAAATCGGAAACGTTTACAATCATATCCCAAGAATAGCGGATAAATAATTTACCCGCATCGTAGTTAGAA
>JAURKO010000032.1 GCA_030831705.1 Daejeonella sp.
ATAACCTCCATATTCTCCAATCTGAACATTACCTTTTTCGGTGAACACAGTACCACCATAGCCAAGTTTTCCGGTGCGGGCACCACGGAAAGTTCCAACCCTTCCATCGTTCCAAGTTCCAACCACCACATCTACATCCGGAGAACTGATTCTAACCACCTGCTTACATCCTGGTCCCATTACTGTGAAAAGTGATTCTACACCATGAATACCGTACCAGAAAAGATCCGGATGAGTACTTTCAAGATGGCAAGGACTATATGTTTCAGCACCAAGTACTTTGCCATATTTCCCAGCTGCTATCTCCTGGGCTCCAACAGAATATCTTAATGAAGAAGAGGAGAAAACGCCTAAATTAGCCTTTTTAGCAGCGGCAAATATTGCAATTGCATCTGCTAAAGAAGCTGCAACTGGTTTATCAATAAAGAAGGGCTTACCTGCTTTAATTACCTGCAAAGCCTGTTCAAGATGTAAGCGTCCATCATTGGTTTCCAGAAGTATAAAATCAACTTTATCTAATAAGCTGGCGATTGAATCTGTAATTTCAACACCAAGCTTTTTTATATCCTCGATATATCCGGGTATGCGCTCATAACTACTTTTAATATCCTTACTTCCATAAGGATAAGCTGCTACAATTTTAAATCCGCTATACTCCGGACTAGAATCTGGAGCATTCAGTGCTTTAGCAAAAGCTATTGAATGAGAGGTATCTAAGCCAATGATTCCTACTCTGGTACCAACTGCAGCACTATAATTTGAGGAAGGATAAAGGCTTTCTGCAAAGCTATTTGCACCAATACCCATTCCAGCAGCGGCGATTGCTGTAGTTTTGATGAACGTTCTACGATTTTGTTCTGTTTTCATATTAATATCTGTAATAATGATTTAAACTATCCAATGGCTTGGTTAATATCCCGATATGCATATTGAAAAGTAAAATAATTAGCTCAATTATGCAAATAATGCAGTAAGGGTAGGAATATTGTTACTCTATCTTCTTCATATGAGGCTTAATAGGAGTCATTTTAGGAACCAAAACCCTGAACATTAAAAACCAGGCCAGAAGATAAGCAGTTCCACAAAATAGAAACAACATATAATAACCGGTTTGAATATGTCCGGCCGCCTTATAATGATCAAGTAAATAACCCGCACTCTTTGCAACGGTAATATTGCCAAAGCCACCAAACATCCCTCCAATTCCAATTACAGCACCAATGGAAGTTTTGGGAAACATATCTGAAACGGTAGTCATGATGTTTGCCGACCATGCCTGATGCGCCGACATGCCAATACCAATAATGATTACTGCATACCACATATTAAATGATCCTGCCCACTGAGAAAACATGACCATTAATGGGATTGTGGCATAAATAAGCATAGAAGTTTTACGCGATCTGACCATCGTCCAACCCTTGTTCTTAGTGAACCACATCGGCAACCATCCACCGGCAATACTCCCGATGCCGGCGATCAGATAAACCACAGCAACAGGAACACTTACCTCAAGACCTACCAAGTTATACTCTGAGATCAAAAATGCTGGAAGCCAAAAAAGGAAAAACCACCATACTCCATCTGAAAGAAATTTTCCAACAGCATAGGCCCAGGTTTGTTTATAGGTTAGCAGTTTGCGCCATGGAATTACCGCTTCAGTCTCGCCCTCAACAGGAATTACAATTTCTTCATCACTTTGTATATGAGCAAGTTCTGAAGCCGATATCCGTTTATGCCGTTCAGGAGTTTCATACAGTAAAAACCAGAAAATAAGCCATAGAAATCCAACGGCACCGGTTACTATAAATGCCATTTGCCAGCCGTAAGTAATAGCAAGCCATGGTACAACCAGAGGGGCAATGATCGCCCCAATATTGGTTCCACTATTAAAAATACCTGTTGCAAATGCTCTTTCCCGTTTAGGGAACCACTCGGCCACAACTTTGATAGCGGCAGGAAAATTACCCGCTTCGGTCACCCCCAAAAATGCCCTAACCACTCCAAATCCAAAAGTCGTCTTTACAAATGCATGCATCACTGCGGCTATACTCCATAATATTAGAGATACTGCATAACCCATTTTACTCCCAACCCTGTCAATGATACTTCCAACGCCTAACATTCCAAGAGCATAAGCCAGTTGAAAGGCAGCTACAACGTTAGAGTAATCAGTTTCAGACCAATTAAATTCCTTTTCTAAATAAGGCTTCAAGAGACTGATTACCTGACGGTCAAGATAATTGATAGTTGTAGCGAAGAACACCAGCGAGCATATCGTCCAGCGATAATTAGTCATTTTTTGCATGCAGTCAAAAATTAAGCTTTTCCATTCAGAGTGACAAAAATCTTATGATTTAAAGTAGTTCTTAGCGTTAAAGTAGCAAATATTCTGAACCATTTGGCCAAGCCATTGGATATCGTTTGGTAATTCCCCGCTTTCTACATCATTACCAATCAGATTACACAAAATTCTTCTGAAATATTCATGCCTTGGATAAGACATAAAGCTTCGAGAATCTGTAATCATTCCGACAAAACGGCTCAATAAACCCATGCTTGAGAGCGCATTGATCTGATCCACCATGCCGAATTTTTGATCCAAAAACCACCAGGCGGATCCGAACTGGATTTTACCAGGCACGGTTCCATCGTTAAAATTCCCTGCCATAGTAGCGAACATTTCATTATCAGCAGGATTGAGATTATAGATTATTGTTTTTGCAAGTCTGTTCGTAGAATCCAATTTGTTTAAAAATTTAGACATTCCACGCGATTGTGAGAAATCACCCATAGAGTCAAAGCCGGTATCCGGGCCTAATTCGCTAAGTAATCTTGAATTATTATTTCGTATAGCCCCCAGGTGATATTGCTGAACCCAGCCCTTTTCATGATCCCAATGTGCCAAATTAACGAGCATGCAAGATTTAAATTTGAGTACTTCAAGAGCATTCAAGGGATCCTGATTGAGGATTTTTAAAAATATCTGATCAATTTCAGCGTCTGTATATTCTTCATAACAGAGTTGTTCTAATCCATGGTCAGACACCACACAGCCGTTCTTTGCAAAATGATCGTGCCGGCTTTTTAGTGCAAGTAAGTACTGCTCAAAAGTTTTAATCTCCTGTCCGCAAACAGCTGCAAGTTTGTGTATGTAGGTATACAGCTCTGATAAATTATCAGCATTCATCGCTTTATCAGGTCTGAATGAAGGCCGAACTACCACAGAAAATCCATCTGATTTAATTTTCTGATGGTATGACAAATCATCCAGAGGGTCATCTGTTGTACCAATACTCTCTACGTTCATCCTTTCAATCATTCGGCGAATAGAATACTCCGGTGTTTGAAGTTTTGCACCGCATTCATCGTAAATCTTTCTTGCTGTGGCGGGAGAAAGAATTTCATGGATATCAAAATAACGCTGTAATTCGAGATGGGTCCAGTGATACAACGGATTTCGAAAAGTATAAGGAACAGTTTCTGCCCATTTTTCAAATTTTTCCCAATCGCTGGCATTGCCGGTAATATACTTTTCAGGTATCCCATTGGCCCTCATCGCGCGCCACTTATAATGATCGCCGTAGAGCCATATTTGAGTTAGGTTTTCGAAATTTGAGTCGGCCGCAATCTGATCAGGCGGAAGATGGCAATGATAATCTATGATAGGTAAATGAGCTGCAAAATTGGTGTAAAGGTTTTGCGCCGTTATTGATTCAAGTAGGAAATCCTGATTTAAAAATGCTTTCATTTGCTTTATTAATTGAATAAATTGGAATTTTCCAATTCATTCTTAAAGCAATATCGTAAAATTTTATTGATCCTAAACCCTAACTACAACATGTTTTATGATGCAAATCTGAGAGGCTATCATAGCAGAACATTATTCTACTATATCTTTGATTAAAGGAGGGAACTGGTGATTTAGTTAAATGAAGTGAGCAACTTAATTTCGTTACGATAAAGAATGATTTTCTTATCGTTTTCAAGCTGTTTTAACAGACGGGAAATCACCACACGGCTTGTCGCTAATTCGTCTGCAATCAATCCATGGGATGCTTTAATCACACTTGAACCACTTAATCGTTGTTTCTCTTTTAAATATCCAATCAGACGTTCATCAAGTTTGTGAAAAGCAAACTCTCAATTGATTTTAAAAGCTCTATAAATCGTTCATTGAAACTGCGCATGATGTAGTTCTTCCAGCTTGGATAGGCGCAAAGCCAATCATCCAATTTAACATGGGGAATCGCAATCAACTCAACATTATCTTCAGCAACAGCCTTGACTTCACTCTTTTTTGCTTCAAGGCAACAACTGTATGCCATTGAACAACTCTCATTGCTTGAGAGATAATACAAAAGAATCTCATTTTTCTTCTCATCCAGGCGATAAACCTTTACCGTTCCCTTAAGTACAATAGGCATCATACGGACATATTTACCATAGTCCATAATCAAATCACCATCCTTAAATGTTTGGAAAATTCCGAATTGCTGAATTTCCTGAATCAGTTGAGGTTCAAAAATGGTGTTGAAGATATCCAGATTTGCTGTCATTAAAAATGAAAGTTTAAAACAAAATTCGACTGTACCATATTTACTTTATTAATAATTTGTCTGCTATTACCATAGGTTTCACCATTATTTAATTTGGCCACAAACAAAAACTGAGCTTCGAGCCCTTTTAAAGTATTTGTAAAGGTATATCTAATATCTGTATTTATCTGAGTGTATGAAGGCATTCCATACTTATTCAATGCAAAATTCTTTGTATCCGGCAAATGATAGTATCCGGCTGCCACAGATGTTTTGAAGCCCGATTTCGGGAAGTTATAATTCACTTTAGCCATTATTGCATCCACATCTCCTAAACCTTCATTTCGCTCACGTGGGAGAAAAGTGAAGAATGGATCCCGTCCCCATTCCCGCGGAACTAAATAACGACCCTGTGCTGTGATTCGATTGTAATTTAAAGAAGTTTCCCAGGATTTATCTTTCCAGGCTATTCTGGCTCCAAAACTCAATGAATTTGCTCCTTTGGTAAAATAAGTTTCCGACTGATCAATATTACCCCCGTCATTAACAGCATCTTGTTTGATCAGTTGTGCCGAAGCCATCAGAATTGAATTTTTCTTGAGAGGAAATGAAAAATCGGTCTGCAACATCGCCGTATTAAAGACATTTTCTGTGAGCATATTCCAGCCCTGAATCTTTAGCCATTTATTAATTCTAGTGTTTAAACCCAATAATGCCAAGCCCTTACTATGTATCTGTCCACTATAAAGCGACGGAGTCCCATCAGGATTAAGTCCTGCAGAATAGACTCCTATAGATTCACCCGCATTATACCATTTGGTAGTACCTCTGGGCGAAATGCTATATATCCAACCTGCTTCAATTTTAGTTCCTTTGATCTCATTTATTTCAGTCCATAATCCCTCCACCCCTGTTGGTCGCATACGGCCATCCTGAAGATTTATAAATGGAGTGTTCAATAACTGCCGACCAAGAATTAATGAAGATTTTTTATAACTATATTTCAGATAAAGTTCTTCTAATCGATCAATATCTTTCTTATTAAATGGATCCTCAATATCAAACAAAGCTATTTCATAACGATTATATTGCCCACTTTTAGGATCAGGAATCCCCAGGTCTGATGAAGCAATATTAAAAATATAAAAGCCACTGATCCCGAACTGTAAACTATGAAATTTTGCTGATTCAAATCGTAAACCACCACCTGCAGCATTCGCATAATAATCGCTAAGTTCTTTTTCATTCAGGGTATTCATATTAAAATACCTGAAATGACCCTGCATAAGTCCATTTTTGAAGGCAGCCAATAGAGACTTGCTGTCAGTTGAATCCATGCCCTTGCCTTTATAAATTTCAGGACGTTCAGAAACTTCCTGATGCTGTGCTAAAACAAGAGATGGAATCTGGAAAAACAAGAGCAAAAGAATTCTATATATGAAATTTTTCATATTCAAAACGTAAAAAAAGATGTTTATATTGGTATTAGAGCTTGATATAGCTCCAGCCTTCCTGCTGTTTTTTAGCTATTTCCATTACACCAGAAATAACTGTCCCGGCTCCTGCAACTAACTGATCATGTGTAATTTTTCTTTTTTTCATTGCAAACTCGCAGGCAACAAAGCTGACTCCTTTATCCGCATATGCTTTGATTTCCTTTTGTACTACCGAAGAACTTTTTACCAGCATTTCTAATCCGCCTCCATGGCAAACTACTTCCACCTGCAGATCAGGTGCCACTCCAAAGTAGTTCTTCAATTGAGACATCAGGGTTTGGTGAATTACTGTGTCGGCTGATGTAAGCTGAAAAACGATTTTAAGTCCTTTGTAAGCATCGGCACGTGAGTCACTCTGAACGCTTTGAGCATTTAAACTGGTTGAATATGCGAATAACACAAGGATAAGAAGGAGTTTTTTCATTTGAATGGAATTTAATCTTAATTAAAACTAAATATTTTATTAGACATTAATCAACGAAACTGATAATCAACTCCGGTAACCTGAGTCAGAAGGGTTTGAGAGGCATCTAAAACCTTTGCAGACATTGGCGGACTTGGAGTTACAGGTGAATTTACACTTAGATACTCTTTTAAAACCGAATGTAAAGTATATTCTGTATTCTTTGGGTTAAGCACGCCGCGCATCCGGCAGAGCATATCTTCAGGATCCCCCTCACGTTCGCAGGCACAAATCCTGTAGGTTTTACTTAAATCTAATGGCATATCGCTTACCTGCACATCTTTAACTCTCCGACCATTTTCCTCAAAAGCCTTAAAGCCAATCTTCATCCCTTTAAACTTGATAACCCAACCACCAAGCCGCTGTGAGGCATCTTTGGCAAACACATTATTCAACTCTCTTTCAAGCCAATCCAATAGTTGTTTACCTGTTACCGAACCAGTACGTATTATACTATCTACAGGTAACATATCAAAAATATACCCATTTGTAATCGGGATATTCCCAGTTTGATCAGGACTTGCATTGGGAGGACAAAATCTAAAACCGTTCGACAAAACGATATCCGCTTCAGTAATTTTCCACTTTAAGGCATCAAGTATCAGGGTATCAATCGGGTTCTCAATAACAAAATAACGATATAGCGGTATTGTACTATAGCCGGCAACATGAGTGATATCTCCCTCAAATGGCATTTCATTAGTTTCTATTAATTTAGAAATCTCTTTATCGGCTTTATACTTTTTTGAATCAATTTCAACTAAAGAATAAGTATCTGCAATCACCTTTCCGTCTTTTATCCTGAGATCAAGTTTTCCCACGAATGAACCAAAAGCCCCTGGCTCAACTACCTTTGAATAGCGACACTGAATTGGTTTTCTTACTCTTTCATGTGTATCGCCTCCTAAAATATAATCAACACCCTCACAATCGGGCAAATTTGCCAAATGTATCTGTTGAGACAATCCAAGGTGGGAAAGCAATAAAACGTAAGCGCATTGTTCCTGATTACGCAAAACATCCACATAATGCGCAAGATTTTCTTCGGGTTTGGTATAGATTATTCCTTTACTGTAACCAGGCGACTGACGAATAGGAACTAAAGGATCTGTATAGCCCAAAAAACCAATTTTAACACCTCCCACATTCCAGATATGATAGGGTTGAAAAATCAATTCTCCCCGTTTACCATTTCCGAGATCATGATACATATTAGCACAAACCTTTGGAGCATTTAATGCACCTAATAAAGTCTGCATAGCCTTTTTATGATAAATTACCTCCCAGTTGCCCGGTAAATAAAGATCATAACCCAGTGCATTCAAAACCGGAACCATGGCTTTACCCGAAGTTTTTACAGAAAGCTCACTACCCTGAAACATATCTCCGGTGTCAATGATAAAAGTATTCGGATTTTTTTTCTTCTCTTTTCTCAGATACGTTGCCACATGAGCATAGCCGCCAGTCTGACGAAAAACAGCCTGCTCATTTTCCCAGAATAGTTCATCATGTGGGTGAACCTGACAATGTACATCGGTAGTTTGTAAAATTGAAAGCATAAATTCCCCTTGATTTTCTGCAATTGCACTACTTTCCGTAGCTTCATTTGCAATCGCCAGGAGCGGATTTGCAGAAACCAAAGCAGCACCGGCACCAATTGCGCCAATTTTCTTTAAAAAGCCCCTTCTGTTATTTTCCATATTTCCTGATTCAGAATTTATATTTTTCCTGTTTAATTTATATCGATGAATTCTTTTTTGCAGCTTCAGCACTCTTCTTTTGTTCTTCTGCTATAGGTTTGAATGGCCCGAGCTTATGTTGTTGTTCACTGAACTTATCTGAATAAGGACCAAAGGGATGATCGATTGGTTTTTTTGATTTATCTGGCCAATCCTTTGGAACATTAATATGCGGGCGTTTTTGTGAATTAATATAAGCAGCAACATCCCACGCCTCTTCATCACTAAGCATAGGATTTTCAAAAGTTGCCCCTTGCGGCATGTTATACTTTACGTATTTAGCAAAGTTTGACAGTCGGTATAAACCCGCTCCATCATTGTAGCTGTTTTTGCCCCAAAGTGGTGGAAACGTATACTCGGTTTTGTCCGGATTCAACATACCAGAGCCATCAGGCTGATGACAACTCTGACATTTTGAAGTATAAACGGCTTTTCCCTTATCCGGCTCAGCTGCTCTATCAAGATAAGCCAAATCTTTAAACCCAGAACCGACAGCTTTTTCACCCTTTTTAACATTAGTGCCCAGAAAATTAATGTAGGCAACAATAGCCTTCATTTCTTTGCTTTCTGATGCTAACACCGAACCATTCAAACTTCTCTCGAAACAATCATTCACGCGTTTTTCAATACCTTCTTCTGTTCCGCTCCTTGCTCTGAACTTTGGATATAATGAAGCTACAGAACCATAATTATTCCCAAATACTGCTGTTCCTGCTTTTAGATGGCAGTTCTGGCAATTCATACCATTACTGATCTGCCTTACAGAGCCATTTGGACCCAGATACTTTGCGGTATGTGCAATGAGTTCCTTTCCGTACTCAACCTCTGCCTTTAGTTGTGTATTGGTAATTGTGCTGACATCTGGTGCAATCCAAAATTCCTGAACTACAGATTTTACTTCGGCAATAACATTTGCTGTATCCTCCAGTTTAGCTTTTGGTCTTTGAGGCAGATTGATTAGATAATATCCCAATGGGAGTGCAACTATAATTCCAATTAACAATAACATCATGTTAATCAGCATTTTTATTACTGAAACCAGGTCCTTTGTTACATCACCATCATTTTGCTTCTGAGACATATAGCTTAAATTTAATGAGGTAATTTATTCTTGATTAGTGCGTAGAGATACGTTCCAACTAGTGCAAAGAAAAAAACTACAGCCATTGCCCAATAGCCATATCCGATATTTACTACCATTGGCCCTGGACATGCCCCACTCAGCGCCCAACCTAGTCCGAAAATGGTACCTCCAATAAGGTAACGTAAAACAGATTTTTCTTTCGGATTAAACATAATCGGGTTACCAGAAAAATCCCGCATACGAAACCTTTTGATTAAAGCTACACCTGCAACTCCCAGAGTAACCGCCGTTCCAATGATTCCGTACATATGAAAAGCCTGAAAACGGAACATTTCCTGAATCCTGTACCATGAAACTGCTTCAGATTTTGTCATTACAATTCCAAAAACAATACCCAGCAATAAAAATTTTACAAACTTCATATCTTAAAATATTAAAGGAATAAATAAATAGGTCATCAGTAAACCTCCTATAAAAAAGCCCATTACTGCGATTAATGATGGCACCTGCAGATCCGATAAACCACTAATTGCATGTCCGGATGTACATCCCCCGGCATAACGTGATCCAAATCCAACCATTAGGCCTCCGAAAGCGAGAAGCATAAATCCTTTGACCGATAAAACTGCATCAAGTCCGAAAAGCTCTGCAGGTTGCATGGATTCAGGAGCAGCAATACCCAATTTGGATAAATCCTGAATAGTAGCTTCAGAAATCAGAACCGGCGCATCTGAAGACAGAAATTCTCTAGAAATAAATCCACCTAAAATTGCTCCTATTAAAAATACCAGATTCCAGGTCTGCGCTTTCCAGTCGAAATCAAAAAATTTGGTTGATTTGCCCAGACCTGCAGCTGAGCAGATTGTTCTTAAATTTGAAGAAAATCCGAAAGATTGTCCGAAATACATTAAAAAAAACATGATAGCTGCTATCATTATCCCAGAGAACCACCAGGACCACGGTTGTAATATAAATTCCATTTTATTTTTAGTTGTTTAATTGGAAAGAAATAATTGGCTTGAAGAGATGATTAATCAATTTTTCTGTAGCGCTTTGATGGAATAATCCACTTTTACCGTGAGTGCCAATACAAATGATATCCATATTGACCATCTGATTGAAATGAATAACTCCATTCTCCACATCTTTATCATTGATAAGATGACATTGATAATTTAAAATACCATTTAATTCAGCAAACTGCTTCATTTCATTTTCAACTCTTGCCCTTTCCATATCTACATTTCCAGAAGTGATCTGAAGCATATGTATTTTAGTATCAAAAGCCTTTATCAATTTATTCATCAAGATAAGATTTTCTTTTACTGGCTGACTAAAGTTATGTACCAATAGAATGTTGCTAATCTGGAGGTCAGATCGATCACACATCAAAGAAAGTAAGGGTGTCTTTGATTTACGGGCAATAATTTGGGTTTCTGATCCTGAAAGTATTTCCTTTAACCCGCTGGCTCCTTTGGTGCCCATTACAATCAAGTCAAATTGATTTGACTCAGTAAATTTCAAGATTGCATCGGTTGTTTTACCAAGTACCAGATGGGTTTTTATATTATCTCCATATAATACTTTCAAATCGGCAAGTTTCCTATCAGCAATATCCTTCTGTTTTTTCACATAGTTAATATCAATTTCACCACAGGTTTGAACGTTACCTTTTGCATCTAATGTAACCGTATCAGGCAC
>JAURKO010000225.1 GCA_030831705.1 Daejeonella sp.
ATTCTGATGGTAAGGTTCAATTTGGCGTGGTACCTGAAGAATCGGCTGATAAATTATGGGGAGTAGGCTTCTTTAACAAAGACACGAAAGATTCCTTTATTGGTCTCTTTCTTGATCACCATACGGATGGATTCCAGGAACCAAGTCATGGTGGATCACCCAGCTTCTATTACAAATGGCATGGACAGTTTTGGCAAAGAATGCCTGTTCCGAAAGGCGTAAAAACTATCCCGGAAGGTGCTGTTTTCCATCAAAAGAATGCCTATGTCACTCTTCCTTTTGATACTAAGGATGGTCCTGCAAAGATCGAAGGATTGAGAAAAGAGCTGATGAATCCACAGCTTGTATCTGCAAGTTCACTTCAATCAGACACTATTGCAAAAGATAGTCCAAGACGGCTGGCCCGTTTAGCCGAGGCACAAGACAGTCCGATTCCAAAAGAATTAATTTGGAAGGCACTCAGGGATGTCAAAGATCCGCAGTTTTATAAATCAGATATTAGCATAGTTGATCTGGGGTTGGTCTATGATGTGACAGTTAGGGGGAGTGTGGTTAAGGTTCTGATCGCCATGCCTCATAGAGGAAGACCATTGGGTACTTATTTTGCTTATGGATCTAATGTAGTTCATCCAACTACTTCCAAAAATATTCTGACAGCTGTTTATGAAGTTCCGGGGGTTAAGAAAGTAATTATGGAGCAGACCTGGTATCCGGGCTGGAGTTCCAATATGCTGACAGATGAGGGCAGAAAGAAACTAGGAATTTAGATTTGAATAATTAATTTATCAAAAGGTGACACACATTACTTATGACTTTTGAAATAAACAAAATGAATATGAAGAAATTAAATCCATCTAAATCGGCATTGAAAATGCACGACGAGCCATCTGGAGAAAGAAATGAAGAGCTAGCAGAACTCAAAGGAAACGAATCTGAAACGCAATTTTCAGATGCAATGAAACGCCGTAAATTTCTCGGTATGGGTCTTTTAGGTTTTGCAGGAATGACCCTTCCTTTAAAGTCCAAAGCTGATAGTCAAAATTCCGTTGAGGATTTTGTAAAAAATACTATTGCACCCTTTGCAGACAAGACTACCAGTCAGACCGATAGCATTCAGGAAAAAATTCAATTACTTCAGGAGGCATTGACAAAGAAGGATTACAGAACAGCAAGGGCCCTTACTAATTCAATCCGGATTTCTGAAATTCAGAGTCAGGCAGAAGAGGAAGATTTTGGAATACCCCATGTTGGAGCAGGTCAGTTTGGAACCGTTGACTCTCTTCCGGCAGCCTGGAAAAGCTGGGCCAAAGGCTGGAAATATTATAAAGTCGTTGGTCTGGAAGAAAAAATCGGTACTCCCCGTAAAGCCGAACCAGTGGAGGTATTATTGAGCTTCCAGTCCGCACAAACAGCATCTTTAACACGTGAAATACGTGTTGCTGAAATTAAAGATGGTGTTTTGACTGAAGTGATTTCACAGGTCTTTTCAGAAGTCAGACGTGGGACTGAAAAGTTGTGTAAGTTATTGTTCCTGGCGGATAATCAGGGAAAAGAGAAGAGAAATTATCTTGTTTTTTACGGTAATATGGATGCAGAATTGCCAAATTACCAGTCAGACCTTAAAGTTACTGGGGAAGGTTACGGACTAGATATTGAAAATGAATACTTTACAGCAATTCTTTCCAGACAAACCGGGCAGCTTGCCCGTATGATTTTAAAACGGGAGCATGGTCTGGAGATTTACTCGGGCGGACAAGGGCATGGTGAACCAGCAGGGATTGATTGGGCGCACGACTATGTATCAGAGGAAGGTATTCAAAAAATGCGTATCTCTTTATGGGATGAGTGTCCTGATTTTGAAGTAGTTAAAGGTCCGATTTGTACCATTATCCGTCGCTGGGGATTCCCTTACTCGCCGGTTCATCCATTATTCTCACCTGCCAGAATGATCATGGATATAGAATATCGTTTTTATGCAGGATTGCCTTATTTCCACAAATTTGGACATATGACTGCTGTTAAGGAATTCTCTCCTGCAGCATTAAGAGATGATGAATGGGTAATAACTGGTCAATCATTTACTGATATGTTATGGATGGGCCCGGATGAAAAATTAAAAACCGGGGAGGTTCCCTCCGAATTCAGCGATAAATTATGGGGAATTGGTTTCTTTAATAGAGATACGAAGGATTCATTTTTTGGCTTTTTTCTGGAGCATTATGCCGATGGTTTAGGGGCCGAATTAGCGCATAATGGATCACCTAATTTACATTATAAATGGCATGGTCAGATTTGGAGCAGGTATCCGGTTCCAAAAACAATTAAAACCATTCCCAAAGGCGCTGTTCTACATCAGAAGAATGCCTACTTAACGATACCTTTTACTTTAAAGGATGATACAGTTAGGATTGAAAATTTAAGGCAGGAACTACTTAATCCTTTAAGCAGGGTAGGGTCTGATCTTCCAAAGGGAATAACTGCCAAAGAAAGTCCGGGTCGCTTAGCACGAGCTTCCGAAGCACAAGACAGTCCGATCGATAAAGCCTTATTATGGAAAGCTTTAGAAACGGTCATTGATCCGCAGTTATACAAGGCTAACATTAATATCGTTGACCTGGGATTGGTTTATGATATAGCAGTTAGAGGTAGTGTCGTAAAAGTAACTTTGGCTATGCCGCACAGAGGTCGTCCATTAGGTGCTTATTTTACCCACAGCTCAAATGTTGTGCATGCTACTCTTTCGAAAACAATGATGGAAGCACTTTATGAGGTGCCTGGTGTTAAAAAAGTAATCATGGAACAAACATGGTATCCTTTGTGGAGTGTCAATCTACTCACAGATTTGGGAAGAAAGAAACTGAATCTTTAAGATTTTGCTTTAACCTTTATGTTTAGCCGGCTCAGCAATGAGTCGGCTATTCTAAGAATTGCACTGTTCATTTTTTTTAACATTTAATAACATTTTCATGTCGGGTCGAAAAATAAAAAATTACCGCTGGATCATATTAGCTCTTTTGGTTTCGGCCACTACGATTAATTACCTTGACCGACAAATTCTCGGTTTATTAAAGCCAACTCTCGAAATTGAATTTACCTGGTCTGAAACGGATTTTGCATTTCTTGTAATGGCTTTTACCGGGGCTTATGCAGTTGGATTGATTTCCTGGGGATGGTTCATCGATCGTATAGGCACAAAGCCGGGATATATTATCTCAGTCGCAGCCTGGAGTATTATGGGAATGCTGCACGCAGCAGCCAGAAGTGTTACAGGCTTTGGATTGGCCAGAATTGGCTTGGGGCTCACTGAAGCAGGGAATGTACCTGCCGGGATGAAAACAATTGCGGAATGGTTTCCCAAAAAGGAACGAGCTTTAGCCACAGGACTATTCAATGCAGGTACCAGTTTTGGTATTATCATAGCGCTTCTAATTGTTCCTTTGATTTTGAGTAACTATGGCTGGCATGAAGTGTTTATTATTACCGGATCCGTTGGTTTTATCTGGCTTTTGGTATGGATATTCGTTTATGATGTTCCATCAAAGCATAAACGATTAACGGCTGAAGAGTATAATTATATTCATGACGGACAAAAACTGGATACTGAAGCACAAGAAGAAGTTGTAAAGATCAAATGGTTCAAACTTTTTTCATATCCTCAGACTTGGGCTTTTATTACCGGTAAAATATTACTTGATCCTATTTATTGGTTTTTTATGTTTTGGCTTCCTTCTTATTTTGCTTCAACTTTCAAGCTGAATATGTCGAATTTGAGTCCTGAATTGATGATAATTTATACCATGACCGTTTTAGGAAGTGTTGGAGGTGGTTATTTTTCATCCTTACTTATAAAAAGAGGTTGGCCGACTCTGAAAGCTAGAAAAACTGCACTTTTAATTTTTGCAGTTCTGGAATTAACCGTACTTTCCGCTCAGTATGCAACCAATGCCTGGATGGTGGTTGGTATCCTCAGTTTTACTCTGGCGATACATCAGGCCTGGAGTACAAATATTTTTACTTTGGTTGTGGATCTTTTCCCTAAGCAGGCAGTTAGTTCTGTAACCGGAATAGGAGCCATGTCTGGGGCAGTAGGAGGTATGTTATTTCCGTTATTTGTGGGCTATATTCTGGATAGTTATAAGTCTGCAGGTAATTTAATCGGAGGATATAATCTGCTGTTTATAATCTGTGGTTTGACCTATTTGTTCGCATGGTCAATCATTCATTTGTTGACCAGAAAATCAGGCACAGTAAGTTTGCAGGAATTAGTTAAATAAGACAATTAAAAAATATAGTTAAAAAATGAAAATTGAATTTAAAGGTCAGGTTGGAATTATAACGGGAGCTGCTTCCGGTTTGGGTCGGGCTATTGCCCTAAATTTATCAGATAAAGGTGTTAAACTTGCTTTATTCGACAGGGATACAATTGGTTTACAAAAAACAAGAGATTTATTAAAAGGAGAGTCTGAAATTTATGTTTTAGATATCACCAATGAAGCAGAAGTTGCAGAATCTATTCAAAAGGTAAATGATCATTTTGGCCGTATTGATATTCTTGTTAATTGTGCCGGTATTGTTGGCAAAACGAACATTCTTAGTCATGAGGTTGAGGCTGATAATATGCAGTTAGTTATGAATGTGAATCTTATGGGTTCATTTTACACCTCTAAACATGTACTGCCGAAAATGTTGAAGAATAATTATGGAAGGGTACTTCATATTGCTTCAATTTCTGGTAAGGAAGGTAATGCAGGAATGCTGGCCTATTCAACATCTAAAGCTGCTGTAATCGGAATGACTAAAGTTCAGGGTAAGGAATATGCCGAAACAGGTGTTACCATCAATGCACTTGCACCTGCTGTAATTCGTACCGCTATGGTTGAATCACTGCCAGATGAACAGGTAAAATATATGACAGATAAAATTCCAATGAAGCGTTGCGGCACTTTGGAGGAAGCTGCTTCTGTAGCTGCTTTTATTGTATCACCCGAGGCGAGTTTTTCTACTGCATTTACCTTCGATCTTTCAGGTGGAAGGGCGACTTATTAAATTTAACTCAAAACAGACCACAGGATAAAAAATGTGCTCTGTTTTCCTAATCTGAAAATTTATGTATTGGGATCAATTAACATCCGGGCAGCTTGCTGCACTTGATAAGCAGACTCCGGTTCTTCTGAATATTGCTGCCATTGAGCAGCATGGAGCACATTTGCCTGTAGCTACAGATCGAATGATCGGTGAACATTTTTCAAGCCTGCTAAATAAAGAGATTGGAGACAAAATCCTGATTCTTCCAATTGTTGCAGTAGGCTGTTCTGATCATCACATGGGCTTCTGCGGAACTCTTACACTGAGCCATACCACATTTGCTTCTGTTGTTAAGGAAATGATCCAGTCTGTTTTAAATCACGGGTTTTATAATGTTATTCTGCTGAATAGCCATGGTGGAAATCAGGGTATTATGCAGGTCATTATTGAACAGATAGGATTTGCGAACCCCAATGCTCATATCCTTGGTACTTCCTGGTGGAATGTAGCAAAAGAAGAACTTTTGAAAATTACAGAAACGGGTCCGGGCGGAACAGGTCATGCCTGCGAATTTGAGACTTCTTTGATGAAAGTTATCGCTCCGCAATTGGTTCATGAATCACTGATCAAACAGGGAGACAATGTATGGGCATTTCCTGCTGTTGATGGAGATCTCTTAACTGGCCCCAAAGTTTCTTTTTATCGTACAATGAAGGAGTTAACACCCAATGGTGCTTACGGAGATCCGACTAAATCATCTGCTGAAAAAGGAATTCGAATTGGAGAATGTGTGGTTGCAGCTTTAAAACAACTGGTATCGGATATCTACAAATTGAAGGGAAGAAAGTACATTTAATATTGAATTTTAGGATTCTGATGTCTAGATTATTTTTCCCCTTTGGTCGGTGTTGTAAACATACAAATAACCATCTAAGAAATGGTCGGTGATAACACCAACCATTGGGAAAGCTACTTCCTTCGGCAAGGTTTATTTTACCTGGAGCTGTTTTTCATCGCGACGGGCTTCCAGTAATAGAACCATTGCCCATGTTAAATAAACCCGAGTGGCAACTCTATCTTTTTTGCAACAAGAATCTCATAATAAAATTAAATTTTCAGTAAAAAAATAGGGCAGAACACGGGGCTGGCTGCACCGAAGAGAAACAGACCTTGCTTTCTAAAAAAAAGAAAAAATCTTTAATTTTAACTGAATTAGGCATGATTTTATGTCGAAATCCGATTATACACAAAGGTCCTGTGTATGATACAAAGAACCTATATTATTTTTCAAATGGTTATTCTTCTGATTTATTTTTCAGTGACATTAGCAGTGTATAAGCCCCTTTAGTCACTATTTGTTTATCAGCAAAGGAAGCACTGTTGATTACCTCAACATATTTATTCTCTTTGACTCCAGTGTCAACAACCTTCATCTCAAATTTCATTCCGGCATTTTTTACAAAAATATACTCCAGTCCTTCGAAACTGACAATAGCCTCTTCAGGAATAGCCAGAGTTTCATGACTTTTTATTTCGATTTCGGCATTCATGTACATTCCAGGGACTAAAAACTTGTCGAAATTTTCAAAATTGCAATGTACCTCTGCCGTCCTTTCCTCACTGAGATCTCCACCTATCAGACTAATCACACAGGCGTGCTTTTTGTCAGGTTGGTTATTTGTAAAGGCCATTAACTTTTGTCCTTTTGTTAGTTTATCAAGATCCTTTTCAAATATCTTTAGGTTTAAATGGATATCTGAAGGGTCGATAATTTCAAACAAGATATCTGATGGATTTACGAATCGCCCGATATTGACATTTACTTTTGAAACAATACCATTTATTGGCGACAAAACAGGGATTGTTCTTGAAATAGTATTCTCTGTAATATTGCCCGGATTAATATTGATCATTCGCAGTTTTTGGGCAAGTGAATTCAAGCTTATGTTCAGCATGCTATTATCCATCTGAGCTTGCTGGTATACCTTATCGCTACTGGCCTTACTTTGATTTAATTCCTTCTGCCGTTCAAGCTCTGCTTTACTAAAAATTAGTTTTGATTGGGTGCTAAGGTATTCCTGTTGTAACTGAATGTACTGCTGATCTTCCATTACAGCAATTATTTCGCCTTTTCTTACTCTCATTCCAGGGATTAGCTTTGTTGATTTCAAATATCCGCCCAAAGGAATTGTAACAGATAGCATGTTTTGCGGCGGTACGTCAATTGTGCCACTTGCTCTTAAAATAGTAGCAATACTTTTATTCTCAAGGTTACCGACCACGATTCCAGCAGATTTATATTGAGCCTCGGTAAGACTCACTAAATTTTGATTTACAGTTTCATCTGCCTTAATTTCTTCACTCGAATTCTTTGTTCCACAAGCTGTAAGTATTAACAGAGCGAAATATGTTAGAAGATTTTTCATTTGTCTTTATTTTTTTGAGCCTAAATAATTTAAATTAATGATGCTTTCATTCAATGCCTTTATGATGTCCAGATAATTACTCCGGATCACTATTGCCTGATTGTTGAGCATAACCCAATCGAGATAGTTGATATCACCATTAATAAATTGTTTATCGGCAGTCTGACTAATAGTTTTTGCCTCCGGCAGCGAGTTGGTTTCAAAATAATTAGCTGCCTCTAAATATCGTTCATATTGTGATTGTGCACTTTCATATTCATTTCCAATCGTTTTAAGATCATTTTGATATTCATTATCAGCTATCAATTCCTTAACCCTGGATGCATTTATCCTCGCTTTTTGAGAACCTGAAAAAATAGGTATTCCTATTCCGATATGACCGGAGTTGAAGCGCCTGGATTCTGAGTACAATAAATTGTCTGCACCAGTACCCTGAATACTGGCATTGAAATAACCAAGGCTGATGTCAGGAAGCATCTTTGATTGCTCTAGCCGGGTATTTGCGGCAGTAGTAATCTTTTGTTGATCTGATATTTTCAACAATGGATGTTCTTCCAATGCCTGTAATGACACTATAACCGGGAGGTCTATTCTCAAAGAATTGCTGTTTGGTTCAAATTGATTTGTCGCGTTTAGAACTAAAGCCAGTTGCAGTTTCGCTAATTGGATTTCTTCCTGTAAGGATTTTAATTGTAGAAAAATTCCACCTCTCTGACTTTGAGCTGTGGCTTTCTCTAGTATATTAGTCTCACCTGTTTTAAATCTTAAATTAGCTTTTACAACAAATTCTGAATAAATACTGTCTGCCTGCAACAAAAGTCTTTCTTTTTCTTTCAGGATGATGATATTATAATATATCTGAGATACTCTTTTTCTGATCTCAGCCTCTTTTAATGAAATACTTAAAACCGAGGCTTTCCA
>JAURKO010000006.1 GCA_030831705.1 Daejeonella sp.
CCAGCCCATTGAATAATTTCTTTCGTGAAGGAAATCAATTCAGGTGGTAGAATTTTTCAATACGTTAATAATGTACCCATCTTAACACTATAAAAATAAATATCGGATGAAACGAAGAGAAATAATAAAAGGTCTGACCTTATTACCTTTTGCCGGAAGCGCTGCTGCTTCACCATTGAATGACTTTTCGAATAATTCGAATGGACTTAATGATCATGTAGATCTTTATGGGACAATTGATGAGGAGACCGTGAAAAGAGGTGAGAGCCTGCTTAAATCTATTGGTGTTGAGCCATTTGTGAATTGCAAGGGTACCAATACTATCATGGGAGGTGCTGTTGTAAGACCACAAGTAAAGCTGGCGATGGAGTCGGTAACAACCCTGAATGTACAGATGGATGAGCTGGCTTTTGGAATTGGTAAGAGACTCGCAGAACTAACAGGAGCCCAATGGGGGATTGTTACAGCAGGCTGCGCAGCCGGAATAAAGATGGTTACTGCTGCTTGTCTGACTGGCGGAGATCCTGAGAAATTACTCAGAATACCTGATCTGACTGGGTTCGCAAAATCCGAAGTAATTATTCCTTTATCCTCACGTAATGTATACGACCATTCGGTAAGAAATGCTGGTGTTAAAGTCATAACAGTTGAAAGTCTTGAAGAGCTGAAAAGAAGTATTAATTCCAGAACTGCAATGATTTACATGACTCCTTCGGAGGATGAGTTTACAATTCAAAATGTGTCTAAAATTGCCAGGCCTTTAGGTGTCCCTGTTTTTGTTGATGCTGCCGCTCATATTCTTACTATTCCTGATGTCCATTTGGCTCAGGGAGCCGATGTGGTTGGTTATAGTGGCGGAAAGGGAATTAAGGCACCAAGTTGTTCAGGATTGATTTTAGGCAGAAAAGATCTTCTTATGTCTGCACATCAAGTAAATTCACCTCATCATGGTTTTGGCCGTGATAATAAGGTTGGTCGTGAAGAACATATTGGAATGCTGGCCGCTGTTGAGGCATGGGTTACCATGGATCACGTAAAAGAAATGAATACCTGGGTTTCATGGCTTGAAACTATAGGTAACAAGGTGTCAACAATTAACGGGGTTAAAACATCTATTACACGACCTGAACCTGAATTAATTCACCATGTTACACCATATCTCTTTATCAGATGGAACCCTGATCAACTTCATGTTACAGGAGAAGAAATTGCCGAAGAGCTTGGCACAATTGCACCAAGAATTGCTGTTCAAGTCGGTAAAGATGAGTCTGGTCTTACCGGAATTACTCTTGTAGGTTACATGATGATTCCTGGAAATGATAAAGTAGCAGCAAATCGTATTCACGAGGTGCTTTCAAGAAAAAGGCAGCCCAAGGTGATTCAGGAAATGAAAAATCCCGTAATGAATATGGTTGGACTTTGGGATATGGAAGTGGAATACTTTAGCAGTAAAGTTACCCAGCATTTATTCATAGATACTCAGGAAGGAAACTGGATAACTGGGATGTTTAAAACAGAATTTTCAAGTCGGCCATTCACTGGGAGTATTGATGGAAATGAGGTAAAAATTTTATGTAATCTTTATTGGCCTGGAGATAGAATACTCACGACTATGCAGGGTAGTATAAGTTCAGGAGTCTTGACCGGAGAAATGGATTTTCATGAATTTAATAACGCGAAATTTATCGCAAAAAAGCACAAATCTACTCTGAATAAAAAAACCATCAGGTATCCAAATTTCCGCCCGCAGTCTAGTTAGTACTGGACAAGGTATTGTTAATTTGATATAAAAATTATCTGTTTTTTGGCACGAGAGAATCAACCCGAAAACTTTAAATCGCTTTTCAACCTTTATTTGAAAATGAGTTTATGTTGAATATTTTTTATTAACCATTCAAAAACTAAAAAAATGAAAACAGAAAGAAGATCAGTATTAAAAAAATTAGTTGCTTCAATTGTAGGAGTTGTAGGAATTGGCATGACTGCAAAAGCGGATGTTGCTCCTCCTTCTCCAGAAAAGGAAGTTGGAAAAATAACCGAATTTCAGGATGTACCTTTATTTTCTAGTTATACCAAACATGGCAACATGGTTTATGTTTCGGGCAAAGGGGCACATACTGCACCATTTGAGATAAAAAATCATACGGAAATAGTGCTCAAACGTATTGAAGAGGAATTGATTAAAGCAGGATCTTCTATGGAAAAAGTTTTGAAAGTAAATGTCTATCTCAATGATTTTGCAGATTATCAAGGTATGAATGAAGTCTATAAAGGTCGTTTTGGAAGTAAACCACCTGCCCGCACAACAGTGGCAGTTGCAAAGGGTGGTATTCCCGGGGATACTATAGTTGAAATCGATGCAATTGCCTATATCTAATTTTGTCTTTGTAGTTTGATTAATTGTATCAAATCAGATTAAATTTTTAATATCATTTTTAAACCTATTCTATGAATTCAAAACCAGTTCGCATTTACACCCTTCTGATTACAGGGGTTTTATTAAGTCTGAGTACTATAATGCAGGCGCAGACGTATGATATTTTACTCAAGGGCGGTCATATCATTGATCCTAAAAATAAGATTAATGAGAAAATGGATCTTGCGGTTAGTCAGGGTAAAATAGCTCGCATTGCACTGGATATTTCACCATCTGCTGCAAAAAAAGTAATAGACGTTACGGGCTTATATGTTACCCCTGGTTTGGTTGATATTCATGTTCATGTATTTGCCGGGACTAATAAGGAACAGCATTATATGAACGGTCCGAACTCACTTCCTCCGGATGGATTCACCTTGAGATCTGGCGTTACCACTGTGGCTGACGCTGGCAGTTCAGGCTGGAGATCATTCCCATTGTTCAAAAAGAATATAATAGATCAATCTAAAACCAGAGTGCTAGCATTTTTGAATATTGTAGGCGACGGAATGGGTGCTAATGAACAGGATTCAACAGATATGAGTCCGGTAATGGCGGCTCGTTTTGCTGAGTATTATAAAAACGATATTGTAGGATTTAAAGTTGCGCATTACAATGGATCGCAGTCTATTCCGGTTGATAGTGCTGTTATGGCCGGTAAGCTTTCAAGCATGCCTGTCATGGTTGACT
This sequence comes from Daejeonella sp., assembly GCA_030831705.1. Taxonomy (GTDB): domain Bacteria; phylum Bacteroidota; class Bacteroidia; order Sphingobacteriales; family Sphingobacteriaceae; genus Daejeonella. The sequence goes on from JAURKO010000006.1 coordinate 3,107, forward strand.
GGAGAGGTTTGCCACCAACAAACTCATTTGAAAAACTTTTGATGAAACACTTAAGGCCAGGTGATATTTTAACTCATATGTATCACGCGGGTACAAGATCTCCAAAGGCGCCTTTTTACAAAGAAGCCATGGTTGATCAAAATGGTAAGGTCAATCAATATGTAAAAAATGCTCAAGACAGGGGTGTGATATTTGACGTTGGGCATGGTGGCAATGGTTTTGTATTTTCACAAGCAATTCCTGCTCTTAAACAGGGGCTGTTTCCAAATTCAATCAGTTCTGATTTACATGTAGGCAATATGAATGCAGGTATGAAGGATATGAACAATATCATGTCGAAATTCCTCAATATGGGTATGTCTCTAAACGATGTAATTTTAAAGTCTACCTGGAATCCTGCAAAATATATTCAGAGGCCTGAACTTGGGCATTTGAGTATAGGCTCAGAGGCTGATATTGCAGTTTTGAACCTTAAAAATGGAGATTTTGGATTTATTGATTCACATGGTTTTGTTTTAAAAGGTAAGCAAAAGCTTGAAACAGAACTCACTATACGCGCAGGAAAAATTGAATGGGATTTAAACGGACGTGCTGCTGCTAAAATTGATTAATGCCAAATGCTTAAAAATATTTAAAAAAATTCTTAACCTATGAAGC
>JAURKO010000226.1 GCA_030831705.1 Daejeonella sp.
AAAATTGGCTAATATCATACCTTGAGTACGTTTTTTTGGCGATCTAACACCAAGACCATTCCAGGGATAAATACGGCCGTCTGCAATATTTTCAAATTCAGTATTCCCAGATAACGCTAAGGCCGCATATTCCCATTCGGCCTCAGTTGGCAAACGATAGGGTTGCTTCAATACTCCGTCTTCCAAACGTACCGGTCTGACAACGCCTTTTGCATTGGGAGTTGTTCCGGAAGCTACTGCATTAGGGTTCAAATCCTTTTTCATCTTCTTTCCGTCGATTCCTTCACCACGGTATTGTCCGTTTAAATAAATGTCGCTATTGAAAGGTTCTGTAGATGTTGATACAGTTGCAGCAGTCCCTGCTTTACCTGCGCCACCTGTTAACGTTTTATAGTCTACTAAATACCCTTTAGTTCTTAAAATATCTTCATTTACACGATCAGTACGCCATTCACAATAAGCATTTGCCTGTTCCCAGGTTACTCCAACAACCGGGTAATCCTGAAAAGCAGGATGACGCAAATAATTATTTACATAAGGCTCGTTATAGGACAAGGGCTGTCTCCAAACCAGAGTATCTGGTAAGGCATTATAATAATATTCAGCGTCATTAGCATAATTGCGTTTGATCCAATAGAGATATTCAAGCCAGTCTACATTCGACACCTCAGTTTCATCTATATAAAAAGATGCAACGGTCACTCTACGCCTCACGTTATCAAATTCATAGCCTAAGTCCTGATTTAAGCTACCTCCCATTACGAAGCTACCACCTTCGATGGTAATTAATCCTGGACCTGGTCCGGGTTTAACTTTATTGTTAACCTCAAAACCACCATTATATTTGCTATTGTAAGCCATTCCGGTTTTAGAAGACTTGCCAGACTTATTTTTGGAACAAGATGATAAAATTCCAAGAAGCATTATTGCTACTAAGGAATACATTGAAATTTTTTTCATTACCATTTGATGTAATTGGAGTATTAATTTATAAAAGTACGAAAATGGACTAATATCCCCAATGGATTTTTTTTATTGTCTTTATATTTTGTTAAACTAAGAAATTATTAATAGAACGAAAAAAGCTTAAACTAGGATAAAGTAGTCATATACGTTAAATCATTTTCAAAGCGTTATGTCCTAAATATTATTTTAATTAAATAGTACAGAAATTTTTTTGGAGATTTATTCATCAAATTAAAATATTGATAATCAATTATATATAAATAAATTGTGATGGGTTTAAAATGTATGAGTTTCAAATAACGGGTGATTTTTAATTAATAATTTCTCCTATAGCTTGATTTTCTCTAATAAATAATTCGTTTAATTACTTATATTTAGAATACAGTAAAGTGTAGATTTGGCTGATTTTTCAAAGTTAATGGTAAACAAACTTACGTTTCGTCTTATTTTTATTGTTTTAGCTGTCTGCTTCCACGTAATGGTTATGGCTCAGTCTACCCAATCAGATGGAAAGCGAACAAACAGCATACAAACAGCAGCTCCATTCTTATTGATCACACCAGATGCCCGTTCTGGTGCAATGGGTGATGTTGGTGTTGCGATCTCACCCGATGCAAATTCTATGCACTGGAATCCTGCTAAGCTGGCCTTTCTTGAAAAACCAACCGGATTTTCTGCATCATATACGCCATGGCTTCGTAATCTGGTGCCGGATGTTGATCTGGGATATTTAAGTATCTACCACCGTTTAGATGATAGAAATACAATTGGTGGTGCATTAAGGTACTTTTCATATGGTTCTATTCAGCTTACAGACAATAGCCAGAATGATATAGGAGTTTATAGTCCGAATGAATTTTCTCTTGAAGGCTCTTTTTCCAGAAGATTTGGGGAAGATTTTTCTTTGGGAACTGCTTTGAGATATATCCGCTCCAGTTTAAGTAATGGGCAGTTTAACGGACAGGATATTCAGCCTGCCGCCGCTTTTGCTGCAGATGCTTCAGCATATTACAAAACAGGAACTGTTTTGTTAGGCAATGATGCAGAACTTGCTTTGGGGTTAAACCTTTCCAACATTGGCACGAAGATGAGTTATTCAGAAGGGGGCTCAAAATCTTTTCTTCCTGCTAATATGAAGCTTGGTGCTGCCACTACATTTCTTTTTGATGAACTAAATCATTTTACAGTTGCTCTTGACATGAACAAATTACTAGTTCCAACCAATCCTATCCGGGATGTCAATGGCGATATTATTGATGGAAAAGACCCTGACCGTTCGGTACCAGCAGCAATTTTTGGTTCATTTAGTGATGCACCGGGTGGTTTTTCTGAAGAATTAAGTGAGATGAGCTTTTCTCTTGGAACTGAGTATTGGTATAATAAGCAATTTGCACTTCGTTCAGGGTATTTCTATGAAGCGCCAACAAAGGGCGACAGAAGATACCTTTCTCTGGGTGCCGGTTTAAAATACAATGTATTTAATCTGGATTTCGCTTACTTAGTAGCAAACCAACAAACCAGTCCGTTAGCACAGACACTACGTTTTTCACTGGTATTTAATTTCGAAAAGTAATTTAATGAAGATTAGAGTAGGATTTGGGTTCGATGTACACCAATTAGTTGATAATCATCCATTCATTCTGGGAGGAGTTAAATTAGAACATCCTTCAGGAGCTTTTGGGCATTCGGATGCTGATGTACTTGTTCACGCCATTTGTGATGCACTTTTGGGTGCTGCAAATCTTCGTGACATTGGATATCATTTTTCCAATACGGATGTTCGTTGGAAAGGTATAAGTAGTTTGATTCTTTTAAAGGAATGTGTTAAATTACTCAATGATAAAGGCTGGAATGTGGGTAATATCGATGCAATGCTATGTTTAGAAGCTCCTAAAATAAATCCTCATATTCCTGAAATGAAGATTAAGATATCTGAGGCTGCGGGTATTACAGAAGATGATATTTCAATCAAAGCAACTACGAATGAAACCATGGGTTTTATTGGAAGAAAGGAAGGCTTAGTTGCCTATGCAGTTTGCTTGATTGAGAAAAATTAGGGGTTCCCTATTGTTTATCTGAATCAGGAATCTTAAGCTCATTGAAATCAGCAGCACATTTGCCACAATTGCTTGCACATCCTTCTTTGCTGTTTATACTTTTATAAACCATCCGGCCCATGTAAATAATGGCCAGAATGAATAACAGAATAACTAAAATAAGCTGTATTTCCATAATTCAAAGCTACAAAATATCTGTTATTTGCTCGTCAGACTACAGTAAATTAAGCCGGCTATCTTGTAATTTGTACATCAATTTTGCAAGATATTTTAGTTAAAATACACTTCAATTCTGCTTTAAATCTACTTCAGAGAAAAGCTACCCTTATAAAGTACCCTGATTACCAAGATTTTACGTTCCTTAACTATTACATAATGTAAAAATCTGCTTATTAAATCCTACCTTTGCAAAAAATTTTAAGTTAGTTTTTTAATGCAAAAAATAAGAAATATAGCGATCATCGCTCACGTTGACCACGGTAAAACTACATTGGTTGATAAAATTTTACATCAAACTAATTTGTTCCGTGATAATCAGGCTACCGGTGATCTGATTTTGGATAACAACGATCTTGAACGTGAACGTGGTATTACCATTGTTTCCAAGAATGTTTCTGTAAACTACAAGGGTGTCAAAATTAATATTATTGACACTCCCGGACACGCCGATTTTGGTGGTGAGGTTGAACGGGTATTGAAAATGGCTGATGGAGTTATCCTGTTGGTGGATGCCTTTGAAGGTGCAATGCCTCAAACTCGTTTCGTAACACAGAAAGCACTTTCACTCGGACTTAAACCCGTTGTTATTGTAAATAAAGTGGACAAGGAAAATTGTCGTCCGGAAGAGGTATATGAGTCAATTTTCGAATTGTTTTTCAATCTCGAGGCTACAGAAGATCAGCTTGATTTTCCGGTTTTATACGGTTCTTCAAAGCAGGGTTGGATGAGTGAAGACTGGAAAGTACAGACTGAAGATATTACGCCGTTACTGGATACAATTTTAGAGCACATTCCGCCTGCACCTAGTTTTGATGGAACTCTTCAGATGCAGATCACATCATTGGATTATTCATCATTTGTAGGTCGTATCGCGATTGGACGCGTGGCAAGAGGTCTTATCAAAGAAAATCAGCCCGTTTCCTTAGTTAAACGTGATGGTACGATTCAAAAATCAAGAATTAAAGAGCTTTATACTTTTGAGGGATTAGGAAAGATACGCGTTCAGGAAGTTTCTTCAGGAGATATTTGTGCAGTGGTAGGAATTGAAGGTTTTGATATTGGCGATACAATTGCTGATTTCGAAAAACCTGAGCAGCTGGAAGTTATCAAGATCGATGAACCAACCATGAATATGTTGTTTACCATCAACAATTCACCAATGTTTGGTAAGGAAGGTAAATTTGTAACCTCACAGCGTTTGCGTGAACGTCTTTACAAAGAGATGGAAAAAAATCTGGCGCTGAAAGTTATAGAAACTGATTCACCGGATTCTTATCTGGTTTATGGCCGTGGAATTCTTCATTTGTCGGTTCTTATCGAAACTATGCGTCGTGAAGGGTACGAACTTCAGGTTGGACAACCGCAGGTTATTATTAAGGAAATTGACGGACAGAAGTGTGAGCCGATTGAAACGCTTATTGTGGATGTACCTGCAGAAGTTTCCGGGAAAGTGATTGAATTAGTAACTCAACGCAAGGGTGAACTACTGATTATGGAGCCTAAGGGCGATCTTCAGCATCTTGAATTTGAAATTCCGGCACGTGGTATTATCGGACTACGAAATAACGTTTTAACCGCTACTGCTGGTGAGGCAATCATGGCGCATCGTTTTAAGGCCTATGAACCCTGGAAAGGTAATATCCCTGGCCGTCTGAATGGCGTTTTGGTTTCTATGGAAAAAGGTTCCACCACCGCTTATTCAATTGATAAATTACAAGATCGTGGTCGCTTCTTCATTGAGCCGGGTGTTGAGGTTTATGAAGGACAAATTATGGGGGAACATATCCGTGATAATGACCTGGTTGTAAACGTTGTGAAGGGTAAAGCCCTAACCAATATGCGTGCCTCAGGTACGGATGATAATGCACGGATTGCTACTGCAGTTAAATTTTCATTGGAAGAGGCGATGGAATATATCCAGGCTGATGAGTACATTGAAATAACTCCGAAAAGTATGCGCTTACGCAAAATTTATCTGACTGAGAATGAGCGTAAAATCAATGCAAAGAAGTTTGTGAATCAGTAAAAGGATAAATTTAATTTGAAAATACACGAATTAGCCCCGGATTAAATCCGGGGCTTTTCTATTATATTTGTGTTGATGAAGTTCCCTGTCGTACCCGGGTTTGACCAGCAAGCTTTTACATTATACCTGAAAAACACCGGCTGGTTGTTCCTTGCCAGAGTGGGTAGTTTGGGTATCAAGATTCTTGCGGGAATTGCTGTAGCCAATTATCTAGGTAAGACTGCGAACGGGATTCTGAATTATCCACTTGTTTTTGTAACTTTTTTTCTTGCCGCTGCCGCACTCGGGCTTGATGGATTCGTCGTCCGTGAACTTATTTCGGAACCCGAGAAAAAGAATAAGCTTCTGGGTACTGCTTTTCGCATGCGGCTTGTAGCGGGAATCGCAATCATTCCACTTGCCTGGCTGGCGTATACTGTTTTTAAAGGAAGCAATGACGATATACCTGTAGGTTATATCCTGATTGCATCCTGTATCGGTATCACACAATCATTATCTATAATCGATAGTTATTTTCAATCCCGGGTTCAAGGGAAATATGTAATGATGGTTCAGGTAATGGGAAATCTTTTGTCGGCAGCCATTAAACTAATATTGATTTTTATTTCTGCTCCTTTAATTTGGTTTATCTGGACTTTACTCATCGATGCTGTAATTTTAGGATTAGGTTATTTGATAGCTTATAGAGCGAAGGGAAATAATACTCAAGAATGGAAGTATGAAGGTAGTCTCGCCAGATATCTGTTAAAACATTCGTGGCCGCTTGCATTTTCTGCCATTCTGGTTACCGTTTATATGAAAATAGGGCAGCTTATGGTAGAAAGTTTTCTGGGTGTATCAGCTCTTGGAGTTTATTCAACGGTAGTCAACTGGAGTGAAAGCTGGTATTTTATTCCAGTAGCAATCGTTACTTCAGTATTTCCCGCAATTATGAATGCCAGAAGGGATGATCCGTCGCGCTATCATAAAAGGCTGACCGATATGTATGACTTAATGGTATTGATCAGCATGAGTATTGCGGTACTGATGAGCTTTGCCTCTACTTTTATTTATCAATACTTTTATACTGCAGAGTTTGCAGAAGGCGCAAAAATATTAACCATTCATATTTGGGCAGGCGTTTTTGTTTTTCTCGGCAGTGCAAGTGGTCAGTACCTCATAGCCGAAGGCTATACACGGTATTCCTTGTATCGCACTGGCGCAGGTGCAGTGGTTAATGTTGTACTTGGCTTTTTCTGGATTCCTATCTACGGACTTCAGGGTGCGGCCTTTGCTACACTAATCGCGTACTTTTCTGCTACTTTTTTTATACTTTTTTTTCCTGAAACAAGAAAACAAGGAATAAATATGCTTAAATCCTTATTTTTAATCTCACTCTTTCAAAAAATCGCAAAACGTTGAAAAAGACTGAATCGTATACCAGTTTGATCAATCCGGCCAGAATAAAGACTTTATTGTCTTTCGGATTAAAAGGTTATCTCTCAGAAATAGGCTGGTTCAAAGCTTTTGATACCAAATCGCCAATTGACCATAATTTAGAACCAATTCCATGGGTTACTTATTCGTTCATTGATTTTATAGCTGAGCGTATTAAAAAGGATCATACAGTTTTTGAATTTGGTTCGGGTAATTCAACTTTTTACTATGCTCAGCGGGCTCAAAAGGTTGTTTCTGTAGAACATGACAAGGACTGGTTTGAAAGGATATCAGCATCTAAACCCGTCAATTCCGAGCTGGTATTTTGTGAATTGCATAAGGATGGAGACTACAGCAAAATGCCCGAAAGCATGGGTCAGAAATTCGATCTTATTATAGTTGATGGCCGCGATAGAGTGAACTGCTGTTATCATTCACTGCCTGCACTTAGTGAGAGAGGAGTAATTGTACTGGACGATTCAGAACGTGAAATCTATGCAGCTGCGATCAATTTTTTCAAGAAAGAGGGTTTCCGGGAATTATCTTTCAGTGGAATCTCACCAGGCCTATTTTATCGTAAGTCTACTTCAGTGTTTTACAAAGACAATAATTGCTTGGGTATTTAAGATGAGTAATGAGATTTTAAGTGCTGATGTTAAAAGCGCCTATGATGATTTTTATCTGGGACGTGATGAGCAATGGAGGATGCTGGGTGCAAAGTATAAGTCCATTAACATTACGGATGTCTGCAGAGGATATGAATTTAAAAAGGTTCTCGAAGTAGGTGCCGGCGATGGAAGTATTCTGCAGCAGCTTGATGTGATGAACGCTTTTTCTGAAATGCACGCTCTGGAAATCTCTCAAAGTGGTGTAGATGAGATTAATTCGAGAAAACTAAAAAATTTAAAATCAGTTCATCTATTCGATGGATATCATATTCCCTTTGCTGATAACGAATTTGACCTTGTTATTCTGGCCCATGTTCTTGAGCATGTTGAGTTTGAACGGATGTTGTTGCGTGAAATCAAGCGGGTATCAAAACATGTAGTGATTGAAGTGCCTTGTGATTACCGCTATGGTGTGGATAAAAGAATGAAACATTTTTTAAATTACGGACACATTAATATGTACACCCCCAGCTCGCTACGGTTCTTAGTTCAGTCGGAGGGTTTTGAAGTACTAGCAGATAAGATTTCGTTGATTGAACCTGAAGTTACTAAATTCAATACCTTTGTCAATCAGGGGAAAGCTAAAAGTCTGTTGAATTCTCTTCGAATTGATGTCGAATACTTTATAAAAAAATTGATTATTTCGTTATTTGGTCACAAGAGGAAAGAATCATTTGCCAATGCCTATACCCTATTATTGAGGAAGAATGGCGATCTGAATATTTTTACTCATTAATTTCGCAGAACCCATTTTATGAAGACTGTCTTATTTTCGCTTCCCTTTCTGCTCATCATTTTTCTGCAACTATTTGGTGTTAGTCCGCAGCGGAGACCATCAAACTGGAATCATTATGCTGATTCACTGTCGATTAGAAAGGCCTTTTCTGAGTCGCCGGTGCTAACTGCCAGGGAGTCTATACAGAAAATGCAGATCGAGAATGGGTTTAGGGTTCATATTGTTGCCACAGAGCCACTTTTAACTTCACCAGTTGCTATTAGTTTTGATGATAAGGGCAGGATTTGGGTGGTTGAAATGGAAAATTATATGCCTGATTCCCTAGGTACAGGAGAAGATTTGCCGGTTGGTAAGATTGTAATATTGACTGACAAAAACGGGGATGGAAAAATGGATGAAAGAAAGGTCTTTCTGGATTCTCTAGTACTTCCCAGGGCTATTTGTTTCATTGAAAATGGAATTCTTGTCGCTGAATCTCCAAAACTTTGGTTTTACGAAATTAAAAATGATAAGCCTGTAAATAAAACGCTTGTAGATGCTGCTTACGCTGAAGGTGGAAATGTGGAGCATCAGCCTAATGGCCTAATCAGGGCTTTGGATAATTGGATCTATAGTGCTAAATCAACCAAAAGATATAGAAAACTTAATAATAAGTGGTTAATTGAAACAACCCATTTCAGAGGACTATGGGGAATTTCTCAGGATGATCAAGGACGTCTATTTTATAACAACAACTCCGAGAATCTCCAGGGCGATTATTTTAGTCCGGGTTTTGGAGCAACAAACCCAAATCAGTCCAGGCTTGCCGGTTTTTCAGAAAGCATTATTAAAAATAATAAGGTATATCCAATCAGACCTAATACTGGGGTAAACCGGGCTTACATGAAAGGGATTATTGACGAGAATTTGAAGCTGGTTAATTTTACTGCTGCCTGCGGACCAGTAATTTTTAACAGTACTTTGTTTGGCCCAGATTATTACGGAAATGCATTTGTTGCTGAGCCATCAGCAAACCTTATCAAGCGAAATATTTTGAACAATGACGGTAACATGGTCACGGGTAAGCAGGCTTATATCGGACGTGAATTTCTGTCAAGTACAGATGAACGTTTCCGGCCTGTAAATCTACAAACTGGTCCGGATGGAGCCTTATATATTGTTGATTTCTACCGTGGAATCATCCAACATAAAACCTATCTAACTCCTTATCTGAGAAGCGAAATCAAAGCCAGAAATCTGACTCAACCGCTTAATTACGGTCGTATTTACAAAGTAATGCCTAAAGGAAAGAAGGCTGGGGGAGTAAAAATTCCTCAAGATCCCACAAAACTGGTTGCCTTATTGTCCGATCCAAATGGTTGGGTTCGCAATAAAGTACAGCAAATTTTGGTTGATGGGAAAGATAAAAGTCTGGCTCTCCCTTTGCGTCAGTTATTGAACTCCAGCTCAAATAATTTAGCCAAGGTTCATGCTCTTTGGACTCTGGAAGGTCTGGGAGTGCTTGGTAAGGATGATGTATTGCCCCTTTTGAAAAGTACAGATTGGACATTGCGTGTGCAGGCATTAACTGTTTTGCCATCTGTTTTGACTAGAGCGAATTACAAAGATTTTCTTCCGGTTTTAATCTCATTGCTTGATGATGACGATACTCTTGCGGCGCCCTATCTCGCTTTTTTAAGTCCAAAGATTGAGACTTTCGATCCCACAGCAGCAAATAAAATTTTATTAAATCTCTCAACAAAGTATTCAAAAGACGGATTTGTTTCCGATGCGGTTATCAGTAATCTTCAAAACAAGGAATCTGCCTTCTATAAAAATTTTATAGGAACTAATCCTGATACGAGTCTTTTTCTAAGTAAACGTTTGAAGAAAATTGTTGATGATATAGCGAAAAAGAAAGTTAATGCTCCCGATCCGGCAAAAGAGTTTCCGAGGGGTCTTGCTTTATACAGAAGTATTTGTCAGGCCTGCCATGGTGCTGATGGAAATGGAGTTAACGGACTTGCTCCACCACTTAATAACTCAGATTGGGTTACTGGAGATAAGAAAAGGCTTGCAACGGTTGTTTTGTACGGACTTAGCGGACCAATAACTGTAAGTAAAAAATTATACAAGTCTCCTGAGGTCAGTGGTGAGATGCCCGGTATTGCTGCAAATAGTAATTTTTCTGATGAAGATGTTGCGCAGGTTTTAAGCTATATCCGCGGATCATGGGCTAATTCAGCTGATAAAGTTTCAAAAGAAGAAGTTGCAGCTATTCGGTTGAAATTTAAAGGAAGGGCGACGGGGTTTACAGAGAAGGATTTTTTTAATTGACAGTTGACTCCCGATAGTTATCGGGATGACAGTTGACAGTTGAAAAATGCAGGTACAAAATAATATAATTTACTCGAATAGTTCCGTACTAAATACTAAATACTCAATACTCAATAATGCAGAACTTTGCTCCCATAGCTTTATTTGTTTATAACCGTCCTGAGCATACCAGGCGGACAATAAAGTTTTTGCAGCAAAATTTGCTTGCGGATGAATCGAGGTTATTTATTTTTTCTGATGCTGCCAAAGATTCGTCTCAACAAGTGTTTGTTAATGAAGTGAGGGATATAATTAAGCAGGTTGATGGCTTTAAATCTGTCGAGTTGATTGAACGGGAAACCAATTTAGGCCTTGCAGAGTCTATAATAGATGGGGTAAGCATGCTGGTTTCTGAATATGGAAAAGTGATAGTATTTGAGGATGATTTAATCAGTTCGGCATACACCCTGCAATATTTTAATGATGCTCTGATTAGGTATCAGAACGAAGAAAAAGTGATGCATATCGGAGCTTATATGTATCCTCTGAAAGCTGAAAATTTACCCGAAACCTTTTTGTATCGTGCCGCAACAAGCTGGGGCTGGGCAACCTGGGATAGAGCCTGGAAAGATTTTGAACCTGATATTAATAAGATAATTGACCGGTTCGACAGAAAAAAGAGACTTGAATTCTCCATTGATGGCACCATGAACTTCTGGAAGCAGATTATTGAATTTAAGAGTGGTAGGAATAATTCATGGGCGATACGCTGGTATGCTTCTATATTTCTCAAAGGTGGGTTGACATTGAATCCTTCAAAATCCCTGATTAATAATATTGGGCATGACGGTTCAGGAATTCATTCAGGCTTGAATGATATTTATCATGTAATTATCAATCCAGTTCCGGTAATATCCTTTCCTGAAAAAATTGAGGAGAATGAAGAAGCTTACCTGGCAATTAAGGAATTTCTGAAAACCCGTAAAGGGAGCCTGTGGCAGAGAATACTGCGTTTTGTTAAGCAGAAGATAAAAGGTTTCTGAGAAATATCCTTTTTAGAAACATTCTGAAATCTTAAAATTATTTTCGATTTATCTTGAGTTTCAATTAGGGATGTTTTTAATGACTCTTCTATAATTGGTCAGATAATAACCAAGAGCCGCAATGATTTGATTTTGAAAAGCAATACC
>JAURKO010000227.1 GCA_030831705.1 Daejeonella sp.
AAGAGCCTATGCGGACTCTTAACTTAATGACATTGAGCGAAAGCCACGCCCCCCCATTTCAAATCTCAGCCATAACAGCTCAGGATAGCGCTTATTATTTTAATATTTAATTTGTCTCTGATAATCTGTGAATGCATTATTTTACAGATTAATTCTATATTTAAATATATAATTCAATAATTACGAATAACTTTATTTTTGATGGCTTCCACAGGATTTTTTCATTATTCAAGTGTTTTTATTGGCTTATCTATTTTGCTTTCCCCCCAAATACAGTCTGGCGGAGAACTCAAGTTTAGAAAACAATTGATTGCATCAGAAAGTGCAGAATCAGTTGGTGTTTTTGATGTGAATGGTGATCAAAACCCAGATATCATTTCAGGAAGTTACTGGTATGAGGGCCCATCCTTTCTCAATCGTCATTTGATAGGACAGGTAGAACGGGTAAGTGAATATTATGATGACTTTGCAACCATCCCAATGGATGTTGATGGTGATGAAAAAGTAGATTTCATTACAGGGGGCTGGTTTAGCAAAACCCTTCGCTGGCGGAAAAATCCCGGTAATGAAAAAGAATGGCCACTTTTAGACATTGTACAGACAGGAAATATAGAAACTATTCGTGCCTGGGATATAGATGGAAACGGATTCGAAGAAATAGTACCAAATACCCCCGGCAGTCCGTTGATCTATTACACGCTAAATCGTGATAAAAACAATAAAGCACTCGGGACTTTTACAAAAACCCAGGTTATTGATAAGCATGGCCATGGTTTGGGCTTTGGTGACATTAATGGTGATGGGAGAAAGGATTTTATCATTTCCGAAGGTTGGATTGAAGCTCCTGCTGATAGAAAAAATGAATCCTGGAAGTTTCATCCTGATTTTAACCTAAAAGATGCCAGTATCCCGGTAATTGTTACCGACATCAACAAGGATGGATTGAATGACCTCATTTCCGGACATGGTCATTCTTATGGTCTGTACTGGTATGAACAAAGAAAAGAGGGGAACGCTATTAAATTTATTAAACATGCGATAGATCCATTCCATTCGCAATTTCATACTATGGAATGGGAAGATATCGACAATGACGGACAAATGGAACTTATTACCGAAAAACGTTTTCGTGCACATAATGGTAAAGATCCTGGCGACAATGAATCTCCTGGTCTCTATTATTTTAAATGGAACGGGGAATCATTTACAAAGCATGTGATTAGCTATGGTCCTTTTGGTGAAGGCAAGGGTACAGGTATCTTTTTCAGGGTTGCAGATCTTCACAAAACCGGCAGGAAAGATATAGTGGTTGCAGGAAAAGATGGATTATATGTATTCTTTCATGAGAAACCCTAAAAAAAATATCTCCATCACAAAAATCAATTTTATATTTAAAATATTAAAAATAGCAGTATAACTAATTATGAAAAGTAACACCTACTTAAAGCTGGCAGGATTGCTGTCAATCATCTTTTTTCTTGCGATGTCTTTTATTGATAACGTAAAAGAAACTAAGAAAAACAGAGTCAGAGAGCTGGATCCAAAAGTGGAAAAACTTAAGTTACAGCCCAATTTCAAGGCAGAACATTTATATAGTCCTTCAGAAAGTAAAAATGGCTCATGGGTAGCCATGACTTTTGATCATAAGGGCCGAATGATTGCCTGCGATCAATATGGTTATTTATACCGTTTAACCATTCCCCCAATTGGTACAGAATCAGTTAAATCTAAAGTGATTGTAGAAAAACTGGAGCTCAAAATTGCAGGTGATACTACTAAAGCCAAAATAAAAATGGGCTATGCACAGGGCTTACTTTATGCATTTAACAGTCTTTATGTGATGGTGAACCATAAAAGTGATACCACTATGGCCAAAGACAGTGGACTATACCGACTTAAGGATACAGACAATGATGATCAATATGATCAAATTACCTTACTTAAAGATTTGGTAACTCCCGGAGGTGAACATGGACCACACAGTATGGTCGTCTCTCCAGATAAAAAATCAATTCATCTCATAGCAGGTAACCATGTGGATGTTCCGAAAATGGAGGCATACCGTTTACCTGAAACCTGGAAAGAGGATAATTTATTTCCACTAATAAAAGATCCGAACGGACATGCAAATGATCGTTATGCACCCGGAGGATTTATCGCTAAAATAAATCCTGAGGGAACAAACTGGGAGTTAATCAGCGCAGGCTACCGAAATGCCTTTGACCTTGCCTTTAATGAAGTTGGAGACATGTTTGTTTATGACGCTGATATGGAATGGGATTTTGGGATGCCGTGGTACCGTCCAACCCGAATCAGTCATTCAACCAGTGGAAGTGAATTTGGCTGGCGTACTGGAAACAGTAAATGGTCGCCTGCTTATCCAGACAACCTACCTGCAATATTAAATATAGGGCAAGGTTCTCCTACCAGTCTTTTTAGTGGAAACAACGCCCGGTTCCCAGAAAAATACCGTAGGGGACTGTTTGCGTTCGACTGGAGTTTCGGAATTATTTATGCCGTTCAACTAAGTCCGAGTGGATCTTCATACAAAGCAACAGCCGAAGAATTTATTTCAGGAGCACCACTTCCCCTAACGGATGGTATCATCGGACCGGATGGGGCCATGTATTTTTTAACTGGCGGCCGAAGATTAGATTCAGATCTATACCGTGTTTATTATGGTGAAAATACTTTGCCAAACGCTCCATTAATCACGAAAACTGCTCCTGATGTACTTCAGGCTCGTAATTTAAGAAGGCAATTGGAAACCTTTCATACTGGTCCGAATACAAAAGCCATCACTATGGCCTGGCCTAACCTTAAAAATAAGGATCGATACATCAGATATGCTGCTCGAATCGCCATGGAACATCAGCCTCTTAACCAATGGCAGGAAAAAGCATTTATAGAAAAAGATCCTCAAATACTTACTCAGGCAATGATCGCAATGGCAAGAACTGGAAACAGAGGTTTACAAGTCCGCATGATCAACGCACTCATGAAAATAAATTACAATGCATTACCCGAATCCCAGCAAATAGATGTTTTAAGAGCCTATGAGTTGATTATTTCGAGAATGGGGAAACCTTTTGATGCTGAAAAAAATAAATTAAGTACTTACCTGAATCAATTCTATCCAGCCAAAAGCAATGAATTGAACCGATCTTTCAGTAAGATTTTAGTGGCTCTGGATGATCCATCAGTCGTTCAAAAAACACTTGCTTTGCTTGAAGGGGTAGTACAAGATGTGGATGATCAAAAATCTTTCATGCAGTCTTCAGACCTGATTTTACGTAATCCTCAATACGGACTTGATATTGCAGGTATGTTAGCCAAAACTCCTCCTGCACAGCAAATCTATTATGTAACCGCATTAAGTGAGGCAAAAAATGGATGGACAACAGCATTAAGGGAAAAGTATTTCAAATGGTATTATTCAGCATTTGGTTATAATGGAGGTAATAGCTTTATTGGTTTTATAGACAAAGCCCGTAAAACAGCGCTGGCTAATCTGCCAAAAGATCAATTCGATCATTACAATAAGATCTCGGGTAATGAATTATTGACCACCAACGGGATGAAACTAGCAAGCTTGGGAAGTCCTAAGGGTCCGGGAAGAAACTGGAAAATGGACGAAGCGCTGGAATTTATCCAAAAGGACTCAACAGACAGGAATTTTGAGCAAGGCAAAATGCTATTTGGCGCAACCCGCTGTCTTTCCTGTCACAATATGAAAGGTGAAGGTGGCGCTGTTGGTCCGGCTCTCACACAATTAGGTACTCGTTTCTCTGCACGTGACATTCTGGAATCTATCCTTGAGCCTAACAAGGTTATATCTGATCAATATGCTTACACTTCTTTTTACTTAAAAAATGGCGGTTCGGTAACCGGCAGACTTAAAAACGAGGATTCTGAAAAATACTATATTTCTCAAAATCCTTTCGCGCCGCAAACTTTGCGAGAAGTAATTAAGAATGAAGTGGTAAGAACCCGGGTTTCAGATGTATCATCTATGTATCCTGGTATGGTTAACGGACTGAATAAAGAAGAGTTGAAAGACCTGATGGCTTACCTGATTTCAGGATCAAATAAAGATCACCAGATCTACAAACCAAAAAGTAAATAAGACAACCACAATTCAAGGAGATTAAAATTTTGAAACAACCTGCCTGGCATAATAAAATTTCTAATTCCGCTCAACTGGGAGGTATTGAAAGTTCTGTATTGGATAACGGAGCTGGCCGGGGAACGCGTATTGCCTGGTTCAACACCGGATCAGGTCTCCGGTTCAAAATAGTAATCGACCGGGCAATGGATATTGCTGATGCCTTTTATAATGAACATAGCCTTGCATGGATCAGCCATGCCGGAACAAGCATTCCACAGCCATTAGCTGATAAAGGAATCGACTGGCTCAGAACTTTTGGCGGTGGATTAATGGTTACCTGCGGACTAAGTCATGTTGGTGGCCCCGAGAAGGATGAATATGGCGAACGTGGAGTGCATGGACTCATAAGCAACACACCGGCAGAACTAATCTCGGTTATACAACCTGATCCAGTTTCGGGCAATATGGAAATGAGTATTAGCGGGATCATCAGGGAATCACAGGCATTGGGAAACAGACTCGAATTAAGGCGTACTATCTCTGCAACTTTGGGTAAATCGATCATTCGTATTGAAGACGAAGTTATTAACCGGGGTAATACAAATGCACCTCATATGATTTTATACCACTGCAATTTGGGATGGCCCCTGGTTGATGAGGGAACTAAAATTCATTGGAATGGCAAATGGATCCCGCGTGACGGGAATCCAAATAAACTATTCAGAGAAGGGAATGATTTTCATACTTGTCCCGCTCCTTTGGATGAACATAGTGGATCTGGAGAAGAAGTTGCATTTATCGACATTGAATCTGATGATGCTGGGTATTGCAGGTGCGGACTTGAAAATCCGAAAATCGGACTTAACCTAAATTTAAGATTCAAGAAAAAACAATTACCATGCTTATCAAATTGGCTGCATTATGGGAAAGGTGAATATACTGTGGGTCTGGAACCAGGTACAAATCCACCGATAGGTCAAAGCCGTGCAAGGCAGCTAAATGAACTGATCATGCTTGCGCCAGGCGAAAAAAGAAAATATGAATTAGAAATAGAAGTATCAACCAATAATTTAGGCAATTAATTTTTGCCCGCATTACAATTTTAATTAGAATATGAGTTTAGCAAAGAAAGCATTAGAACAAGGAAAAGGAATTCTCAGACTAGCACCAACATGGGTTCCCCGATCGTTTTGCGTACCGGGAAGAAGAATCAAATTGCATCCGGATGATTATTATGTACTCGGCGGAGAACGTGGAGGCATTGATGAACGATGGTTATCTTCGACAACACCTGCACAAAACGGACCTCTAACAGGAAAAAATGAAGGTTTAAGCCCTGTAGTTTATAACGAAGGAGGAAAAGACGAACAATTTTTGTTAAAAGATGCTATTGATGAGCTCCAAGGTGAAATTATTGGGGATCGTCTATGGAATGAACACAAAAGCTGGCCGATGTATTCCAAGTTCTTCGATAATATGGGACCACTTCCCCATCATATACATCACAATGATGAGCATGCTGCAAAAATAGGTCAAAAGGGAAAACCAGAAGCTTATTATTTTCCGCCACAACTAAACAATCACGGTGGGGATTTTCCTTATACTTTTTTTGGCATTGCCCCTGGAACTACCAAAGCACAAATCCGTGAATGCCTGGTAAATTTTACAAAAGGAGATAACAAACTTACCACCTATTCGCAGGCATTTAAACTTGAACCCGGAACAGGATGGGATGTACCTCCGGGAATGCTTCACGCACCCGGAAGTATGTGTACTTATGAGCCGCAAAAGGCATCGGATGTTTTCGCAATGTATCAATCGCTTGTAAACGAGGCAATCATTCCTGAGGAATTGCTCTGGAATGGAACACCTAAAGACAGAATTGGAGATTATGACCAGTTAATGGAAGTAATCGACTGGGATTTGAACGTGAATCCGAATATTCTGGAGACCCGGTTTATGCTTCCGAAACCTGTAAGGCCTGTAGCTGAAATGGAATCTGAAGGATACATTGAAAACTGGATCTGCTACCTGTCAGCAGCTTTTAGCGCAAAGGAATTGACGGTATTACCTGGACAAACAGTAACAATCAAGGATAATGCTTGTTATGGTATGATCGTAATGCAAGGGCATGGTAAATTTGGAGTATGGGATATTGAAACTCCGTCTTTGATCCGTTATGGACAATTAACCAATGATGAATTCTTTGTGACTGAAAAAGCAGCAAAAGACGGTGTAATCATTAGCAATCCTTCAAAAAACGACCCGATTGTAATACTGAAACATTTCGGTCCGGAAAACCCGGATCTTATTTTGTAACTATTAAAAAATCTAAATATGACTGACAATAATTATCCAAAACTTCATAATGCTACATGGCCTGGCATTGTGGGCAAAGGTCCTGATTCAGAACCACCAATTTCATTAGATAAAATGCTTGAAATGACTGCTGCTGCAGAAGTAGATGGTGTCAAATTTGATGGTGTAGACGTTGGTCTTTTTGACCCTTCAATCAATTTAGACGATTTGGATGGTATTAAAAGACTTGCTGATCAGGTAAGCAAACATAATTTAGTTATCGGAAGTTTGGTAGCGCCAATCTGGGGCGGTCCTGCCATGGGTTCCAAAGAAGACCGTGCAAATTTTGTTGATCAGGTTCGTAAATCATGCATTTATGGTCAGAAACTTAAGGAAATGGGTGTGCGCCCATACGGTGTAGTCCGTATTGATTCGGCCAGCTCGGTTGAAAGTTGGGCGAAAGATCCTGTTAATAATACCAAACTGATTGCACAAACTTTCCGCGAAGCATGTGATGTGGCAGCCGATTATGGTGAAAAACTTGCTGCAGAAGGTGAAATTTGCTGGGGAGGAATGCATAGCTGGAAAGCAATGCTGGATACTCTGGAAACTGTTGATCGTCCGAATATTGGTTTCCA
>JAURKO010000228.1 GCA_030831705.1 Daejeonella sp.
CAGGAATAGTATCATAATTGCTTTCAATGATGATATTCATTTCCTGATTTAGTATAGGCAAGGGGTTTTTTAAGGCCAGTAATGTGCTGATTTCTTTACTTTTTGCATGCTCTCCGATTAGTTTTGACCAGTATGCAGCGTAGGATTTCAAATCATTACTCATTATCCAGGTATAGCTATCATTAATACTGCTCAGCAGGATTCTGCCTTTACCAAATAATCTGCTGCTTACCAGTATGTTAGCTTTTTTATCACGTATCAGCGCCACATTCCCCTCATTTGGAAGTATGCTGAAGGAGGCTGAAGATCCTAGCGTATTTTTTTTTGTATCGTAATCGTCCCAATTCAGACTGATCATTTTTTGATCTTCCCGAACGATAGATCTGGTCTCAAAAAATCCATAGAATAATCCTTTATCTTTAGGGATACTGTCAGCAATCATAATTAGACCCATCCCTTTGCTTATTTGATTTTGCAAGGCTTGATTTTCCGCTTTGCTAATCGCCGATAATCCATTTACATCACTGATTAGCACGTCGAAATTTTCAAGAATAGAGGGCGTGATTCGATCAAGATTAATTCTTGGAGTATTTAAAAATTCGGTATTGAATTTATTTTTGCTGATTGCTGAACGAACAACGATAGAATACTGATTTTCAAACAACCAGTTCTTCAGAAATTTATTTTCAAAATCCGGAGAGGATGATAGAATAAGAACTTTCAACGGATCCTGAGCTTGTACGAATATTGGTACTTTTTCATTCAGAACGGTGTCTTTATCAGTAATGCCAATCAAAGAATAAACTGCTTTATCCAGATGTTTCGGAATGGTTTTTAGCCGAAAATTCGCTGATCTTCCTGCAGGAATATTTATTGAATCTAGATTTGTTCCAATGCCATTTAGCATTATTTTTATTGGCTTATCATCGGTGTTCAGGTAATTTCCACTAAGTACAAGCTGCTCTCCTGATTTGATCGTATTGCTCCAATGCACTGATTGTAATCCCGAAGGAAGTGCAGAAGGGTGGAACAAAAACTTCTTACCCTTCATTATTTCTAATTCCTGAGCGCTAAGTCCGTATCCCAAAACGTGAAATTTAGAATATTGCTGATTCATGGCCAGAAAGCTCTCCAGATCAGGTATCAGTTTGACTGATCTGAAACCCTTTGCGATATCTGGGTTTGTAGTGAAGGCAGCTATGTTTTTAAATTTTTCTAGACTGTCTTTTTGAAATCCTTCTGTGATTAATGCGGCAGCATTTTCTTCCTTAAATGCTGCTTTCTTTTGATAAGTAATTGGAATTGCTATAAAGACCAGGGCAATAACAGCAAGGCAAACAGCAATAACCCTCAGAATCAAGTTAGCTTTATTAGTTCGCCGGATCTCTTTGAATAGAATAAATCCAAGTAGAATAATTGCTGAAATGATGATATAGCTTTTATTCATTTTAAGGCCTATTTCTGTTTAAATTATTAAAGTACTCTTTCGAAAGTGCAGTGCCGGGTCCGTTACTCTTAGCCTGTGGTACTTTAACCTCTTCCCTGATCATTTTGTGATAGGCAGCTTCAACGCTAAGAATATCTGATAGCTTAGCTTTGCTACTGTTATTCATGATTCTCCTCAAGGCGGTCAGGGCGATCAGAAATTCTGCTGGTTGCGCAGAAGCCTTTTCAGTCAGTAAGGTTGCCGACTCCCGGAGGATCGTACTTTCCTGAAGACTTAATCTGTAGCCATTTTTCATACTTGCAAGTACTGAGGTGGCTCTTTTCAGTGTTATCTGACTATCCGGAGTTTTTGCTGAATTGCGTAAAGCTAAAGGCTGGATAATTTTGTCAAGTTCGCCGCTCAGTCTCTTTTCTGCTTTAATTTGTGGGGCTTTGAATGCTGTTTTGGCGACATAAACCCTTGATTTTTGTTGCAGATCTTTTAGCAGCCGAAGGGCTTTGTATTCAAAAGGTAGCGCCTCTTCCGGTTTGTATGTTCTCAATCGTAATTCAGCACTCCACATTTCAGCTAGCGTTGCTTTCAGCTGAGCTTTCAGTTCAGGTTCAAAGAAGGTGGCATCTTCAGCAATATCATGTTTATGTGAATAGCCTTCTAGCATTTTTTCGGCATTACCAAAATCAGCAGCTACATTTTCCGCATGCTCTTCATGCTCTTCTCCAATTTCTTCATCTGTTTCTTCACCAAGAAATTTACCGTAGCGCATACGTAAAAGTTTTTGATCAACACCCAGGTCATTGCTACGGTTTTTAAACTCTTTTTCGCTATTCTGTTTCTTTTCTTTGATTAGCTTTTCAGTATCAATGATGATCTGCCGCTGACTTCTGAAATATTCTGGTACAAGATTTACACCCGAAAGCATCCCATCCATACTCATCAGTTGGGTCGTATCTTGAATAGTGACTAGGTAAACATCCGAACGGCTTACCTGCTTTCGGCTATCTTTGGCATTGATGAAAAAATATAATTCATCTCCGGGAACCATTCCCATTGCTTCAAGATTCAAGATTTTTTTGAACTGATATTGCTTGTCGCCACCAAATGATGCGGCGAGATTGATCTTTTGCTCTTTAAACTGTACTCCCTCACCTTTCCCCCGGCTTATGGTTGCCGAAATAAATGCATCTTCAATCCCATAATCATCATTAATCTGAACGTTTAAAAGCGTATTTTTTGGTTCTCCAATGTCAATGCTGGAGTATTGTGCCGGACTGATAATCCTGATTACTGCCGCCTGGTCCTTTATTGTTTCGAGTTTATAGAGTTCTGATAGTTGACCATCCATTTTCAGCTGATAAAATCCTGAACTGTCTATTCTCTTGTTGATGCCCCATTTTGTCTTTTCATTATTCAGGGAGCGTAGACTTATGCTTTGCTTATCATTGAAAATGAATTCCAGGCTTTCAACCGGCTGGTCAGTCTCGATTTCCCAGCTAAGAACGGAGTTTTCTTCTGGCCTTGCTGAAAATTGATTTTGTGTTCTGGGGGGTATCTTGGTATATGCCGGCGGACTAATCTTTAGCTCGACTGATTCGATACCCAGGAGCAATGTCTCATTTTGTTCAGGCAGAAATGAAGTTTTGCCTGAGATCTCATCAATTTTATTTCTGTTTAGCAGATCAAACCGGCTTAAGATTAATGAAATGATCAGCGAAATGATAAAAATTATGGTCGAAATCTTCAGTCGGTAAAAGATTAATGCAGGAGCTTTAAGTGAATTTAGAATAGGTTCAATTCTTCTGATCTGTAATGTCTCAAGGATGTTAAGTGAATTTTCTGTTTTCAGAAATAGATCTGAGCTTTCCTCGAGCTGAGGATAACTTTTGTTTAATATTCTGGCAACTTCCTTCAGACTTAGATGTAAAATCCCTGACCTTAGAATTAAGCCGGTCAGAATTGGAATGAAAATTCCCGGAATCCACCAGAAAGAAATTTGCGAAAATTCAGACCAGACAAAGAAGTTCAGGATAGCGACCGATACTGCGATCAAACTGATAGAAAGCAGCCATGAGCTAATCCAAAGCTTCCTGATTTTGTTTATATGTTGTTTGCTCTCCATATTCCTTAACTCAATCTAAGTGCTTTTTGTAGGAAAGCCAGCGTTCTGCAAGAAAAAGTAACATCAGACTTACCCAAAAGATATTTTTCAGATTTGTTTCTGTGTTCTTCAATATAATTCTTGATTTAGGTGCTCTCTTGGCAGGAATAATCCATGAACTTGCAACAGATCTGCGGTCATAAAGATCCGAATTCGAATTCTCGCTAGTTGGAATTAGTAGTGGTACCAGAATTTTAGCAAAATCTTCATTCCAGACCATTCCGTTCCATTCTGGGTTGAAGTGGGAATAAAAATGGAATACCCTAAGCTTATTAGTTATTTCTAGCTCCAATAATGGATTCCCAAATCCGTCCTCCCAGACAGCATATTTGTTGTTCGATGGTTCGGCTAATGAAATTCTCTTTCGTAATGCAATTGCTTCTTTTTGCAGGGAAAATTCAGGTAAAACAATCGTACTGTTTACTTCTTCGATTTTGCCATTCTTATACATAAATAAGGAGGACCCTGCTCTAATATTCTTAATCTGGATCTCTGTGGGCATTTTCTCAGAAAGCCAGAATAGTATGTTCTCAGATCCATTTATAAAACCTGAATTGACAGTACTGAGTTCGATCTTTCTCCAGGTATATTTCTTGATTGCCAGTATTGCCGCAATCAGGTATTCTGCATCTTTTTTGAACTTGTCGGTATAAACAGCAATTCGGATGGTTGAGGTATCTATACGAACAGGAATTTGAGTAGTTGAATCAGTATTTTTAAAGCTCAGATTTGAGTTGCCATTCTGAATAGCTATTGAAAATACTGAATTTTTATTGTTAGGGTCAATATTTACCGCGATTTTCCTTGAACCTTTCGGTTCAGTTTGGGTGATAATTGCCCTAATTGAATCCCCGGTAAACCAGGCACTTTCTATCCATGAGGCAGTAGAATCTTTTGGAGTATAAGTTTTCCAATTGATTTTTGTGACAATTTCAGGGCGCTCAGTTTGAAAGCGATTAAGTCGGTTTGGAGTAAATATATAGGCCTGTTTTCCAACTGGGATTTCCTGATCCAGCAATTTTAGCAGCGACCAGTAGGAAAGCTGAGTGGCCGTACTGTCAATTATGATTTCGGAATTCTTTAATTCGTTTAGATCCACAGATTTAAAACCCGGTTCGAACAAATGGAGATCATAGCCTGCCTGATCTAGTGAATCTATTTCTTTTCGAAAATTGGAATAAGTTTCTTTGAAATTATCTTTTTCGATCAGAATCCATCCGCCCTGCTGATCAGTACCATTTGCCCTGATCCAAACAGGATCTGCCAGTATTATTGAAATAATAATGATCAGAAGGCATCGAAGTACTAAAAGAATTAGATCAAGAAGGCGCATACTTCGGGCGTTCTGTCTGGAACTTTCTCCAAGCAGGTTTACGCTACCGATTTTTAAAGTTTTTCCTTTTTTAACATTCCATAAATGAATCAATATTGGAATGATTATTCCACTTATTCCAAAAAGCCATATGGGGTTAAGTACTTGGAACATTTAGACTCTTACTTTATTTCGTTGATTTAAAAAATCACGAAGTGCCTGATCTAAAGGCTGATCCATGCTGACTAACTTGTAATTGATCTGTCTGTCGAGCAAATTCATTCTTAATTGGGAGAGGTGTTTTTCCAGGTTTTCTTGGTAGTATTTTTTAGAAGTTGTTGCATCAATTTTAACTGTTTCACCGGTTTCTAGGTCCTCAACTGCTGTGTAACCTTTATAATCTAGATCAAGCTCGTTTTTACCCATCAAATGGAAAACAATAAGTTCGTTTTTTAAGGCCGTAATGGTGTCGAGTAATTGAAAAATCTCTCCGTTTTGTTCATGCAAATCAGTTATAAAGACAAGTAATTCCCTTTTTCCAGAGTTGGAATACAGGTCTTTATAGTGGATGGGTTTGGTGAATTTTCCTCCTGCATTAATTCCTTCAAGCTGATGAAACAGTCGGGCCAGATGCTGAAAATCCTGGCGGGAAGCAAGTGAAAATAAGCCATCTTCATTGAATACATATAGTCCGATGGCATCTCCCTGTAGGTTGGCAAGATATGCCAATGAAGCAGCCATATAACGGGCATAATCAATTTTTGTAACTCCTCCATCTACATGATTCATTGACCCGCTGGCATCAATCAAGAACCTGACCGAAATACTGGTTTCCACCTCTGATTCGCGTATGTAATAACGGTCAGAGCGTCCATACATTTTCCAGTCGAGCCAGCGCAGATCATCGCCCGGCTGATAACTTCGGTACTGACTGAATTCAAGTCCGGGACCTTTAATTGAACTTTTATTAATCCCCGTCATAAATCCATCGACAACAGTTTTTGCTGCCAGCGACAAATCTTTAATAGCCATCAAGACTTTCGGGTCTAATAATTTACTCATTCTAGATATGAGATGTGAGATATGAGATATGAGACGCGGGATTTCATTAGAATTTTAGAATCTCTAAACATTAATCTTCGGTCTTTCGATCAATCTGATTAGTTCAGCGGTAACCATATCGGTAGTCATATTTTCAGCTTCAGCTTTAAAATTCACCAGGATGCGGTGCCTTAAAACCGGGTAAGCCATGGTATGAATATCTTCCATAACCACGGCATAACGACCTTTTAAAAGTGCTCTGGCTTTTGCGGTCAGAATCAGTGACTGTCCTGCACGCGGACCCGCGCCCCATCTTACCCATTCTTTAACATAATTGGATGTCGTTGAATCTGGGCGGCTTGCGCGAATCAGCTTTCCTACATAGCTGATCAGGTCATCGCTGATACTGACATCCCGCACCAGCGATTGAATCTGCCGGATTTCTTCTCCACTTAATACCGGTTCTACGATTTGTACTTTTGAACCCGTTGTGCTACTAAGTATGCCATATTCCTCCTGCTCAGTCGGATAACCAATCTTTACAAAAAGAAGAAAACGGTCTAACTGTGCCTCAGGCAATGGGTAAGTACCTGCCTGCTCAATTGGATTTTGAGTTGCCAGAATAAAAAATGGCCGATCAAGAGGGTAAGTTTGTCCTCCGTAAGTCACCTCAAACTCCTGCATCGCTTCAAGCAATGCTGATTGTGTTTTCGGAGGTGTCCGGTTGATCTCATCGGCAAGGATAATATTTGCAAACAGAGGGCCTTTGTTGAATTTAAAAAATCGCTTTCCGGTCGCGTGATCTTCTTCCAGAATTTCAGTACCTATTATATCAGTCGGCATCAGGTCGGGGGTGAACTGAATTCTGCGGAATGATAAGTCGAGCGCCTGTGAAAGTGTTTTAACCATCAACGTCTTTGCCAATCCGGGAACTCCCTCCAATAAGCAATGCCCTCCTGCCATTAAAGTAATGATCAGTTCCTCCAATACCTGATCTTGACCTACGATTACTTTTTGAACCTCTTTTTTTAATCCGGGCAGTTTAGCTAAGATTATTTTAATATTGTGTTCTGAAATTTCCAAAATTCTTTATGATAATTGCTGGTTAGCGGCTTGTAATAATTGGGAAAATTAAAAATAAATTGGCTGAAACGAGGGGAATATTTGTTCGTATATCAGCTAATTTACATAAAATAGCTCCGAAAACTCTTTTCGGAATAATTATAGCAATAATTTAGCTGAATGTTAAACACGAGGTTCACATTTGCAAGAATAAAATATAGGTCGGGTAACTGGGATACCGATCAGCGTATGCCGGCAAACTTGCTAAATTCGTTGGTGGAGTATACTACAGTTCCAATAAACCAGGAAGAAAAAATAATTGACCTTGCTGATAATGAGTTGTTTTTATATCCTTTCACCTACCTCAGCGGACATAAGTTGGTTCAATTTAATCAGCAGGAGCGGACCAACTTTAAGAAATATGTAGAAAATGGGGGCTTTGTCTTTGTTGATGATTGTAATCATGATATCGACGGCCTTTTTGCAAAATCATTTGAAGCGCAAATGAGTTCTTTGTTCGGGCCTGCGGCTTTAAAGAAAATACCCAATAGCCATGAGATTTACCGATCCTTCTTCAACTTTGAAAAGGGGCCTCCAACTACTTCCTTTGAGCTAAATGGCTGGGGTGATGATCTGGTACATGATTATCTCAAAGCTATTGAAGTGAAGGGTCGCATTGGTGTGCTTTATAGTAATAAGGATTATGGCTGCGAATGGGACTATGATTTCCGGAATAAGCGCTTCTATGCAGAGGATAATACCAAGTTTGGAGTGAATATTATTATGTATGCGATGGGGGTTTAATTAGCAAATGAGAATGATTTGTCAATGAGATGATTTGTCTATTTGTCGATTGGATGTATGTCTTTGTAGTTCATGACTGCCCTTGCTAGCGCACGCGCAATGTCATTAAGTTAAGGATTTGGAGGTTCCCACTTTCGTGGGAATGACAAAGGTTGGTTAGGCTCAGGAGATTCCAGCCTCCGCTGGAATCGGTTTAGCAAGTTACTGAATATTTTTAATGAACCAATCA
>JAURKO010000229.1 GCA_030831705.1 Daejeonella sp.
CATTCGATAAAGCAGCTGCACCACTTACGATCTCTGTCAATTCAGTTGTAATAGCAGCTTGTCTTGCCTGATTGTAAGAAAGTTTTAAGGCTTTCAATAAATCACCTGCATTTTCAGTTGCCTTATCCATTGCTGTCATACGTGCACCATGTTCAGAGGCATGTGAATCAAGAACAGCCTTGTAAACCTGAGTCTTGATTGATTTAGGAATCAGCTGTTCAACAATTTCTTCCTGAGTAGGCTCAAGAATATAATCAACCTGTGTTGTGCTCACTTTAAGGTTATCAGATTTAGCAACAGGCAATAATTGTTCTGTGGTAAGTATTTGAACAGCAGCATTTCTAAATTGGTTGTAGACCAGTTCAACTCTGTCGTAATCACCCTTTGCAAAAGCGGTCATTACAGATTCAGTGATTTTAGACGTGTTTTCGAAACTTAAATCACTAAATAATTCGTTGTTATTCCCAATAACTGTGTATTTTCTCTTCTCATAAAAATCCTGAACTTTTTTGCCGATGGCTACAATGTGAACATTGCCTTTGCGGAGTTGATCAGAATATTTTTCTGAAATCAGGTTATTGGTAGTCTTGATGACATTCATATTGAATGCTCCGGCAAGACCACGATTAGATGAAATACTGATAATCAATACTTTATTCGGCTCACGCTCCAGCGTGTAGGGAGAATTAGAACCATCCATACTTGCAGAAAGATTGGACAAAATGTCTTTCATCTTATTTGCATAAGGACGCAGCTGAATAATCGCACTCGTAGCCCGTTTCAACTTTGCTGCAGAAACCATTTTCATGGCTTTTGTGATCTGCTGAGTTGAGCTTACAGATGCTATACGATTTCTTACTTCTTTTAAATTAGCCATTTTAAGGAGTACAAAGTACATAGTATTGAGTATTGAGATGTGTGTTTCTCAATACTCAATACTCAATACTAATATCTTTTAATATTTATCACTCAACTCTTTCGCAACAGTTTCCAAAGCACCTGTTATAGCATCATCAAGTTTACCAGCTTTCAAACCTTGTAAAGCTTCCGGATGACGTTGTTCCAGTTGTTGAATGAATTCTGCTTCAAATGCTTTAACCTTATTAACCGGAACATTTCTCATCAGGTTCTTGGTACCTATGTAAAGAATTGCAACCTGCTTTTCAACCGTCTCAGGAGAAAATTGTGCCTGCTTTAACAATTCCACGTTACGAGCACCTTTGTCCAAAACAGATTTAGTTGCCGCATCAAGGTCAGAACCAAATTTCGAGAAAGCCTCTAATTCACGGTACTGAGCCTGGTCAAGTTTCAGAGTTCCTGCAACTTTCTTCATCGATTTGATCTGCGCATTACCACCCACACGTGATACCGAAATACCTACGTTGATAGCCGGACGAACACCTGCATTGAAAAGATTAGACTCAAGAAATATCTGACCATCCGTAATTGAAATTACGTTTGTAGGAATATATGCAGAAACGTCACCTGCCTGAGTTTCAATGATCGGTAAAGCCGTTAATGAACCGCCGCCTTTAACGATATGTTTAATGGATTCAGGAAGATCGTTCATTGACTGAGCAATAGAGTCGTTTTGATTGATCTTCGCTGCACGTTCCAATAAACGGCTGTGCAGATAAAACACGTCACCAGGATAAGCTTCACGACCTGGAGGACGACGTAATAATAGAGAAACCTCACGATAAGAAACAGCCTGCTTTGAAAGATCATCATAAACAATCAATGCCGGTCTGCCGGTATCACGGAAGAATTCGCCAATTGCTGCACCAGCGAATGGCGCATAGAACTGCATTGGAGCAGGATCAGCAGCAGATGCCGCAACAATAACCGTGTATGGCAATGCTCCATTTTCTTCCAGTACTTTTAATATCTGGGCAACAGTAGAGTTTTTCTGACCGATAGCCACATAAATACAGAATACAGGTTTCCCTGCTTCATAAAATTCCTTTTGGTTGATAATAGTATCTATACAAACCGCAGTCTTTCCAGTTTGACGATCACCAATCACAAGCTCACGCTGTCCGCGACCAATTGGAATCATTGCATCGATTGCTTTGATACCTGTCTGTAATGGCTCAGTAACCGGCTGACGATAGATTACACCTGGTGCTTTACGCTCCAATGGCATCTCATAGGTTTCCCCTAGAATTGGTCCTTTACCATCAATTGGCTGTCCCAGCGTATTGACAACACGGCCAAGCATACCTTCACCAACCTTAATCGAAGCAATTTTATTGGTACGTTTTACTGTAGCACCTTCTTTGATCTCATCAAAAGCACCCAGCAATACAACACCCACATTATCCTCTTCGAGGTTTAATACGATACCCTGTAAACCGCTATCAAATTCAACCAGCTCTCCTGATTGAACCTTTGTTAAACCGTATACACGCGCAATACCATCACCCACCTGTAATACGGTGCCAACCTCTTCGAGTTCAGCCTCCGACTTGAAGCCTGACAATTGTTGTCTTAGAATAGCCGAAACTTCATCTGGTCTTACCTCTACCATAGTAGTATTTTTTGTTTTATATTGTAAATCTTACGCCCCCTACCCCATTCAGGAAGCACTCAAAAGCCCTTTTAAGGATTTGGGGTCTATTAGTTATGTTCAAATTCTTTTCTCAGCTTATTCA
Organism: Daejeonella sp.; assembly: GCA_030831705.1. Classification (GTDB taxonomy): domain Bacteria; phylum Bacteroidota; class Bacteroidia; order Sphingobacteriales; family Sphingobacteriaceae; genus Daejeonella. The sequence goes on from JAURKO010000229.1 coordinate 2,655, forward strand.
GCTTACTTGATAAACTGGTATCAAACTGCTTATCCCCAACCTTCAGTATAAAACCACCAATCAAATCCGGATCAACTTTAGCTGAAAGAATTACTTCTCCTTTAGTGGCCTGCTTTACCACTTCTTCAATCTGAGTAATGTTTTGCTGACTAAGCGGGGAAGCCGAGGTTACAGTAGCTTTTACTACATTTTTAATGATGTTGTATTGAGTAATAAATTCTTTGGCTGTGGCATATAAAATCTCAGAACGGCCCTTCCTTATCACAATATGAAAAAAGGAAAGAATCATTTTATGCAGTTTATCTCCAAATAAACCATCCAAAATATTTGCCTTCTTTTCCAGACTAATAATTGGGTTCTTCAGAATTGCCTGTAATGCAGGATTAGCTCTGCATGTACCTATAAACAACTCGAGATCCTTTTTAACCAGCTCTAAAGCACTCTGCTCAACAGCCAGATCAATAATAGACTTTGCGTACCTTGTTGCAACTTGAGTTTCTGACATATTCGATTTGTCGATTTATCAATTTGTCAATTTGACAATTGATTAATTAAGTTTTACTTCCTTCAAAAGGTCATTTACAAGAGCCTGTTGCTTGTCCTGATCTTCCAGTTGATTACGCAATACTTTCTCAGCAATTGCAAGCGAAAGGCTTGAAACCTGATTCTTGATCTCTGCCATTGCAGCAAGTTTTTGATTTGTTATCTCATCCTTTGCCTTTTCGATCAATTTAGCACCTTCAGTTTTGGCCTGGTCCTTTGCATCATTGATGATCTGGTCCTTTATTTCCTTGGCCTCTTTAAGAATGCTATCCCGCTCTAAACGCGCTTCTTTTAACAGATCTTCGTTCTCGCTGATCAGTTTGGCCATTTCAGCCTTTGCCATCTCAGCCTTAGATAAAGCATCTTCAATAGAACGCTCACGCTCATCAAGAGCTTTTACAATTGGCTTCCATGCAAATTTGCTTAATAGGAAGAACAGAATCAAAAAAGCTACTGTTGACCAAATAAATAAACCCGGATCCGGAGAAACTAATGGATTTAATGCCAGTAATGTCATTTTGTTATAGTATTTAATAAATCAATCAAAACAATAAAATAAGGCCGGTGCCAATCGCACAAGCCTTATTTCTTTAGTTTACTTGTCCTGTTCCCAAGAACGCAACAACCACTGCAAACAGTGCTACTGCTTCAACGAATGCTGCTGCAATTAACATAGCTGTTTGAATTTTTGAGGCTGCTTCTGGCTGACGAGCCATACCTTCCATGGCTTTTCCACCAATGTTTCCAATACCAATGCCTGCTCCGATAGCAGCTAAACCTGCACCAATACCAGCGATACTTCCTACGATCATAATCTGATTTTTAAATATATATTAAACAAAAAATAAATTCATTTTAATGCTCAGCATGCTTTTCTTCAACTGCCATCCCGATAAACAAGGCAGACAAAATGGTGAAAATGAATGCCTGTATAAAACCTACAACAAGTTCTATCACACTGATAAACAAAACAAATGGAACTGCAATTCCGGCAACGAGAACAGATTTTAAAATAAATATTAACGAGATCAAACTTAAAATAAGAATATGTCCTGCAGTAATATTTGCAAATAAACGAATCATTAATGCGATCGGCTTGGTAAACAAACCAATAATCTCAACCGGAATCATTAATGGGTATAACCACCATGGAACATGAGGAGTAAATACGTGACCCCAATAATTTTTATTCCCATTCACGGTGGTTAAAACAAACGTGCAGAGTGCTAACATCATAGTCACTGCTATATTTCCTGTCAGATTTGCACCACCAGGGAAAAAAGGAATCAATCCCATCAGATTATTCAACCACACAAAGAAAAATACTGTGAGCAAATAAGGCATAAAACCTCTGTATTTATGCCCCAATTGTGGCTTGGCAATATCATCCCTGACAAATATTATTATTGGCTCCAAGATAGATTGCAAACCTTTTGGAGCTTTGCCTTCACGTTTTTTGTAGGAATTTGCTATTCCAATAAACACAACCAGCAATACGGTAACTGAAATTAACAGAGAAACCACATTCTTGGTGATTGAAATATCTAGCGGCTTGGAGTTAATAATATCACCTTTGTTGTTATAAGCTATGTAAGTCCCATCTGCACTTTTTACCGCTTCCGGGTAAAAGTATTTTCCGTGATAATAAACCAGTTTAGTGCCATTTACATCCAACAATTCAGTGCCATGATCATTATGCCCAAACTTATTCGAAAGAAAACTAACCATTCCATTGTCTGTCCACAAAATTACAGGCAACGGAACAGCAACATGACCGAAAAAATGCCACTCATGCGAGTCTGCAATGTGATGTAGAATCATCTTGGAAATGTCTTCTTCCTTTTCTGGTTTAGCATCATGTGACTCTGCTGCTGTAGCATGTGCCGTATCTGAAGTGGCATGTTCCTGAGAAAATGCGGAAAAACTCAAAAAGAAAATTAACATTGCATAAATAGCTATGCTGAAGAATTTTTTTGAATTGAAAATATGGCTCAAATCCATTTATTGTAAGGAATTTACTTTATTTTTTGGTTGCGCAAGTTACATAACAAACAATATATTTCAAATACTGTATGAAAGAAATATAGATAAAAAAAATTGACGATAAATTTAATGGGGTCTACCGTGTTTGCATTGATATAAACAAAGGCTATAATCATACAAAAAAGCAACTTTATGGTAACACTACCAAGCAATGCCTGCCCGGATGCCTTATCACTAATACTCATCCTCCAGGAAGCAATTAGATAAATACTTAGTGTTAAAATATCAAATATCCAGAACAACGCCCAAAACTTGGGAATTAAGAACTTAATTTCAGGGTAATAGAATTGAAGGATCAGCGGTGCAATTGCCAGAGAAATTGTAAAAAGAATAAAATAAATTATAAAACGGGTAATTCTCATGATTTTAACTGTCTGATGGTCTGGTAAATCGACAAAAAGACACCCAAAACACATGCAATTGCAGTTACCCATTGGGTTTTATGTTCATAATACTGATCGGTTTTATAGCCGATGTAAGCTGAGAGTCCGATAATTGCCATCATTTGAAATGCAACACCAGTATATTTCACATAACTATTTAAAGCCTGCTTTTCAGTTTTGTATTCTACAGGTTTACTATCCTGCTGATGATTTTCATCATTATGATTCATAAGTCCCGTTTAAATGCCTTCAAAAATATCAAAAATAAGAACGAATCACTCAACTAAATCAGTACAAAATTTATTCAGTACCAAAGTCTGAAAGAGTTTTATATCTGAAAGAGTTTATCTTTATCTCTACAAATCTGTAGTTATAAAATATCTTTGCAGAGATTCTGTTATATATTTCAAGCAAGATTAAATTGAATTCAACTATTCTGACTTCTTTTCGTTTTCTAATCCCGGGCTGCTTTTTATGCTTTAGCCTGTTATCCTGCAGCTCTCAGAAAGAAACTGTAGCCAACAGAGGCATGCAAAACTTAACAGCACATTATAACATTCTTTATAATGCAAAAGAACTGATAAGCAAAAGTGAAAATAACATTCAGTTAAATTACACGGATAATTACGATAGGTTAATCTCCGTATACAAAGAACCTAATGAAAGTCTGTCGCTGTCCGAATTAAAAAATCTTGATGATGCAATCTTTAAGGCAAATACCATCGCTAATGAAAAATCATTAAGTAAATACGTAGATGATGCATACTTCCTAATTGGTAAATCGAACCATTTGAGGTCTAATTTTTTTAATGCAGTTGAATTCTTCAACTATGTTTACGATAATTATCCAAAAGAAAAAGAAATCAGTCAGGCTGCCCTTGCCTGGAAGGCCAGATCTTTGATCGCATCCGAAAGATTAGAAGAGGCTCAAAGCACCCTGGATACTGCACTTAGTAAAATAAATTCAGAAAAAAAATCTGTTGCAGATATATACGCAACACGTGCACAACTTTATCTCTATTCAAGGGAGGAAGAACAAGCGATAAAATTATTGGAGAAAGCGATAAAAACAGTTAAAAACAAGCAGAAGAAAATACGCTGGACTTACCTTATTGCTCAATTATATCAAATTACCGACGATCAAAAAAGCGCCTTGATCAATTATACTAAAGTTATTAAAAGCAATGCTCCATTTGACATGGCTTTTAATGCAAACCTTAGTCGCATCAATATTAAAACTAAACTAAATGGTAACAGTTCTGGTAGAACCAAAGAAATAATGGCACTTCTGAAGGATGACAAGAACAGGGAACTTATCGATCAGATATATTTTGAGATTGCAAATAGCTATTTAGAAACGAATAATTTAGAAAAGGCCATTGAAAATTATAATTTGGCCGTACAAAAAAGCACTAAAAATGTAACTTTAAAAGGACTCGCCTATGTCGAGCTGGCTGAAATATATTTTGGTCAGTCAGATTTTTTAACAGCAAAAGCTTATTATGACAGCACCTTAACCAGTCTGCCAAAAACTTTTCCTGATTATTCACTGATTAAAAGAAAGGCCGATAATCTGGAGTTACTATCAAATGGTTTAACCATCATTGCCAGGGAGGACACGCTTCAATTGCTGGCCAGATTAACTGATACTGAGCGCAGGGTAAAAATCAATAAAATAATTCTTGATCAGGTTCAAAAAGCCGAGAACAGTACAAGTGCAACTACCTCCGGAAACAAAAGTATGTCTTCTAGTCCAAGTTCCTTAGGTTCACGTGATACAAGATTTTACTTTAATAATTCTTCTGCATTAAGTCAGGGACTGGCTGATTTCAAAAAGCGCTGGGGGCCAAGAAAACTGGAGGATAACTGGAGAAGAAGTCAAAGGGTTATAACTGATCTGCCCTCAGCAATTTTACTAGATCCTGGAAATTCTTCAACCCCATTTCAGACAATAACCGAATTAAAAACTGAACCTGATACAGAATCTTTGGTTAAAGAATATTTAATGTCTGTTCCCCTGAGTGATGAACAAATGGCTCAATCAAATCAGAAAATTGCCTTAGCACTTTATGATATCGCCAACTATTATCGTGATATATCGGCTGATACTACTCAAGCTATAAAAACGTATGAGCAATTATTAAACAGATTCCCTGATAATCAAAATAAGTTAGCAGTTTATTACAACTTGTATAGACTTTATAGCACCGTAAACAAGAAACGATCGGATGAATATAAAACTGTATTACTAAGTAAATTTCCGGAATCCCCATTTGCGAAGATAATTTTAGACCCGGATTACAGCAATAAGCTTGACGAGCAGGAAACTGCTTTTAACCGACTTTATAATGATATTTACGATCTTTACGTCAAAAAGAATTATACTGAAATGCTAAACTCGGTTGAGAAGTACAAACAAGTTTCAGGGATTGAAAAGGTGCCTGCCCAATTGGCTTATCTAAATTCTCTTGCAGTTGGAAACACAAAAAAACTTCCTGAACTGGAAAATGCTTTTAAAACAATAATCGCCAATTTCCCTGACGAAAAACTTATTGTTCCACTTATCAAACAGCATCTTGCATTCATTGACTCTAACAGGGCCGTAATCGCAGATAGAGTCGTTGCACTAAGCGATCAAAATTTTAACAATAGATTTTTTCAGGAGCCAGAAATTGAACAGGCTGCAATTTCGGTTGGTGATCCTACTATTGCTAATAATGTTGGTTCTGATACTAAAGACAAATCAGAAAGCGTTCAAGCTGTGGAACAAAGCGGACCATTCAGGAAAGAAGATTCTGCTGAACATTATTTCGTTGTGAACATTTCTGACCCATCGGTTAATTTAAGTTCTTCAAGATTTGGGATTGGACAGTTCAACAGAGCAAATGCACCCGGATTGGCGATAAAGCATCAATTAAAATCATTAGCTAACCAAAATCAACTGATATTTGTAGGTCCGTTTGCAGAAAAGAAGGCCGCAGTAACTTATTTTACTGCGGTTAGTCCGCTAATGAGAACAATTATGAAGATACCGGCCGCAAAATATAATACCTTCATAATTAATTCTCAGAATTTTGACAAACTAATTGACAAAGACACAGTCGAACAATATATTGAGTATTATAACAAGAACAATTAATATAATCCATTTATGAATACCAAGCTGACACAGCATGATTTAAATCGCTATACTATCCTCTTCTGGAAATGGATCCTGGGGTTTATTGCATTTGGAGCTATCTTGATTTTCAGCATTGGTCTAGGACTATTTGGAAGGCTCCCTGATCTTCGCACACTTGAAAACCCTAAAAGTTATCAGGCTTCAGAAGTTATTTCGAGTGATGATAATGTATTAGGAACCTATTATGTTCAAAACAGATCTAATGTTCGATATGATCAGATTTCGCCGAATGTTATTAATGCGCTGATAGCCACAGAAGACATCCGATTTTACAGTCATTCTGGAATTGATTTCAAACGTACATTTACCGTTATATTTTATAATCTGGCTGGAAAGCGACAAGGTGCAAGTACGATTACTCAGCAACTAGCCTTAAACCTTTTTTCAAAAGAAGGCAGATCCAGAAACTTTACCAAGCGATTAATTCAAAAATCACAGGAACTCATAGTTGCCGTAAAGCTTGAGCGACAGTATACTAAAGAAGAAATTCTTACCATGTATCTCAACACGGTAGATTTTGGCTCTTACAATACATTTGGAATTAAATCTGCGGCGAGAACCTATTTCAGCACAACACCTGATAAACTTAAACCTGAACAGGCTGCCATTCTGATTGGTATGTTAAAAGGACCCTCACTTTATAATCCTCGCCGTAATCCCGAAAGAGCTTTAAGACGCAGGAATACTGTGCTGGAAAATATGCACAATGCAAACTACATTAGTGATGAAGAAGTGGAATCACTTAAAAAAATTCCCTTAAACCTCGCATTCAACCCTTCTGATCACAATGAGGGGTCTGCGCCTTATTTCAGGGCAGTACTTAAAAAAGATATTCAACAGACACTCGAAGAAAATTCAATTTTTAAAGCTGATGGAACGCCTTACGATCTGGACAGAGATGGACTAAAGATTTATACAACCATCAATTCGCGGATGCAGAAATATGCAGAAGATGCGCAAAAAGAATATTTAAAAACCCTGCAGATTCAATTCAATAATTCTTGGGGAGGTAAAGACCCCTTTAACATCCCGGAAGCCAAATTACTTATTGATCAAGGCATGCGACGTTCAGATCGTTATCAGCAACTTAAATCTGATGGAAAGACTGAAGAGGAAATCCTTCAAAATTTCAGGACGCCAGCTCAAATGACAATTTTTAGCTGGAGAGGCGAAATTGACACGGTAATGCGACCTATAGATTCTATAAAATATTATAAACTCATGCTTCGGAACGCACTTATGTCGATGGAACCTCAAACCGGTTATGTTCGCGCATGGGTAGGAGGAACAAATTATACCCATTTTAAATATGATCAGGTTAAAATGGGAACCCGACAAGTTGGATCAACCGCAAAACCTTTTACCTATGCAGTAGCTATTGGCAATGGCGGATATTCACCATGCTACACAGTAGCCAATGAGCCGGTTGGTATTGATGCCGGCGATGGAACTACATGGTATCCAAAAGCTTATAAACCAATACCAGGGACACTTACCCTTAAAAAGGCATTAGCAAATTCACAGAATTATGTTACTGCCTACATGATGAAGCAAGTCGGACAGACAGCGGTTGCAACCCTTACTAAAAATATGGGCATAACAAGTGATGTACCGGCAGTTCCATCAATTTGCCTCGGTTCCTTTGATGCTTCAGTCTACGATATGGTTGGTGCATATTCAGTATTTGTTAATCATGGAATATGGACTGAACCTATTTATCTTTTGCGTATAGCAGACAAAAATGGAAACGTTATTTACGAACGTCGTCCAAGAATAAAAGTTGTACTGGATGAACAGACAGCCTATGTTATGACCGATATGTTAAAGGCAGTTGTAAAGGAAGGAACAGGGGCAAGATTGGGCTGGAAATATAATCTTACCAATCCTATCGGAGGAAAAACAGGCACGACACAGAATAATTCTGATGGATGGTTTATGGGAATTACACCTGAACTGGTAACAGGTGTATGGACAGGTGCTGAAGACAGAGCAATCCATTTCAGTACTACCAGTTTCGGCGAAGGAGCCAATACTGCCCTTCCGATTTTCGCAATCTATATGCAAAAGGTTTATGCAGATGCCACATTGAACTATACAAAAGATGATTTCCCTCCGCCAAAGGGTGGAATAAGCACCATTATTGATTGCGGTGAATATTCAAAACAGCAATCCGGAGTAAGTGAGCTTGATAAAAAACTGGGTTTCTAAAATTTCTATACCCTTAAACAAATTACATATTCTTAGATTTGGGTTGGATATGATGATTACCCTTGCATGAAAGAATTTGATCCACGTCCGGAGTTAAAAAATATCCCCAAAAAACCAGGGATCTATCAATTCTGGTCTGATACCGAAGAGCTAATTTACATCGGCAAGGCCAAGAACCTCAAAAACAGAGTTTCATCATATTTTAATAAAGACAACTTTCGGGTAAATGCGAAAACCCGGATTCTTGTTAGTAAAATCAACAAAATAACATTTACCATCGTAGATACTGAAATTGATGCTTGGTTACTTGAAAATAGCCTGATTAAGAAACATCAACCAAAGTATAATGTGATGCTGAAGGATGATAAGACCTATCCCTGGATTATTATCAAGAACGAAAAATTTCCAAGAATTTTCTGGACCAGAAGAATAATCCGAGATGGTTCAACCTATTTCGGACCCTATGCATCGGTGGGTATGATGCATACCATTTTAAGTATGATCAAAGAGATCTACCCACTAAGGACCTGTACCTTACCTCTAACCCATGAAAATATTCATTCTGGTAAGTTCAGGGTTTGCCTGGAATATCAGATCGGTAATTGCAAAGGGCCATGCCAGGCCTATCAAACAGAAGATGATTATAACCATAGTATTTCAGACATAAAAGAGATCCTGAATGGCAAAACAGGTACGGTAATCAGACGTATCAAAAATCAGCTGGAAGAATCAGTTAGTGGATTAAACTTTGAACTAGCACACAACCTGAAGCAAAAACTTGATATGCTTGATAATTACCAAAGTAAATCAACAATTGTGAGTTCCTCAATTACTGATGTCGATGTATTCAGTATTGCAACTGATGACAAGCATGCTTTTGTGAATTTCCTGAAAGTAATGAACGGTACAGTGATCCAGACTCAAACACTGGAAATCAAAAAACGCCTTGACGAATCAGATGAAGAGCTCTTAAGTATTGCAATCACTGAGTTTAGATCAAGGTTTGACAGCAGTTCAAAAGAGATTATTATACCGTTTGAATTAGAAATTCCAGACTCAGGAATAAAGTTTACCATTCCAAAACTCGGTGAGAAGAAGAAATTACTTGAGCTTTCACAAAAAAACGTAGCCTATTTCAAACGTGATAAATTAGATCAATATGAAAAACTTAATCCCGGACTGAGAACAGATAGACTATTGGCTCAGATGATGAAAGACCTCCGTCTAAATCAATTACCGGTTCATATAGAGTGTTTTGACAACTCAAATTTTCAGGGAAAATTTCCAGTTTCGGCAATAGTAGTTTTTAAAAATGCTAAACCATCAAAAAAAGATTATAGGCATTTTAATGTCAAAACAGTAGAAGGCCCTGATGATTTTGCAACTATGGAAGAAGCGGTCTTTAGAAGGTATAGAAGACTATTGGATGAAGGACAAAGTTTGCCACAGTTAATAGTAATAGATGGCGGTAAGGGTCAGCTATCATCAGCCATAAAGAGTTTAAAATTATTAGGCATTGACAAGCAGGTAACTATTATTGGTATTGCAAAACGACTGGAAGAAATTTATTATCCAGGGGATCAGTACCCATTATACCTTGATAAAAAATCTGAAACTTTAAAAATTATACAACAATTAAGGGATGAGGCACACCGCTTCGGAATTACCTTTCATAGAAAAAAACGGAGTATTGCAACCCTTGCAAGTGAACTTGAAAGCATACAGGGAATTGGAAAAACTTCTGCCGAAAAATTATTGAGGCATTTTAAATCTGTAAAAAAAATCAAGGAGGCCAATAAGGAAGAACTCCTAGAAATATTAAATAAAAATCAAATTGATGCCCTGATAGAATTCTTTAAATAAAAACGCCGCTCTGAATTAAATCGGAGCGGCGCATATTATTATTTGAATATCCTTGTTAGAAGGACCATAAATCATGCTCAAAGTCCATTAACGCTTTCTTCACTCGCTCAGATTCATAGAGTTTATCAATCCCAACTGCATAATCTTTAAAACGTAAATCTTCCGGATTTGATTCCTTAACGATATAACTAGCAAAAATACGCTTCATGAACAAATCGTCAAAGCTAAGTCCTGTCGCGTCATTCTCTCTGTTAACCACAGGTTTAGTTACCAACAAGTGACGCGCTTCGGGAAAATATATCCAAAATGCAGGTTGTTCATCAAAAGATTGGCCAGCAGCCGAAATACGGATCATTGGTGCGATTCCAACAATTCTAGGTTCGAAAACTGAACGTTGTTTATCGAAAATCCAATCCTCTTTAATTCTGAATTTTAAAATACTGTCAGGATTGAATTCACCTGGTTTTATTATCGTTCCCGTTTGATTTCCATCCGTATCAAAAGTTGGAACCAAAACACTATCGGCGAACTTTCCCATTGCTTGTTCGGGCTTCAAAACAACACTAAATTCATCTCCATTAACATCATCTTTAGTACTACTGGCATCATATGCTGTAAGTTCACCAGCAATAATGGCATCTGTTAAGATGGTGATCAGGCGGGCTTTAGGCGAAGCGTAAATCATATTCACCTTATCGCGAACATCTATTTCCCTCCAAACGCGCTTGCTAAACATAACATCAGTTTCCCTCAAATTAGCATAGGGTATAACTTTAGAATCAGTTATGTTAGTCTTTTTATAATATCCATCTAGAGGTTTTTCAACCGCTTTGGGTTTGGTATCATTTCTCAAATTTGGAGCTTGCGCACTAAGTTGTAAAGTACCGGCAATCAAAATCAGAGCAAAAATTATCTTTTTCATAGTACTCAATTTGCTTTAAAAGCCATAGGGTCAAGCTGCCTTTGGGTTCCATCCGGACCAACAGCAACAATATCATCAAAAATAACCCTCGTACCTGGAGTTATTGCGGCCACAGCAGCTGTCATCTGTGAGCTAAATGAATTTCCATTTGCTTGAAGAACAACAACGTCAGCACGTGGCCTAGCTATTACAAGACTAAAGCGGGTAACATTAAATTTAGCATCAAAATCAAAACCCTCAAGTACCGCAAAAATTGAACCTTGCGACTTAATCACCACTGAGCTCAAAGCACCGCCGGTTTTTCCTGCGAACTTAGCTTTTGGATCAGGAATTCGTTTAACTCTGAAATCGCTTGACCCAATATTCTGAACCTTACCGCTTACATTAGCTGCAACATTTACTTTAGCTGTAGTTCCAGGTGTGTTTACTGTCACAGTGTATTTCCCATTAGACCCGGATATTGTCCCTCCAGTCATGGTAACTACTAAATTCTCTTTTGAAATTCCAGGTGCTGAAACGGAAACAGGATTTGGAACGCCCACGTAAAATACATTCATTTTATCAGGAGAAACAACTGCTGATGGACGTGCAACCTGATATTTTTGTTCAGTGGTTGTGTATGTTTTTATTGTACCGTCAGTTTGCTTAATACGCACTGTACCAGTCCAACTGAATATTCCTTCACTTGAAGTATTGACAGTATATGTTCCTTTACCTTCTTTAACCTGTAACCTTGAACCACCAACAGATATTTCTGGACTCGATTTAGAATCTGATGCAGTTAGAAATACCTCAGCCGTATAGGGTTGTCCGGCAATAAGATAAGAAGTTGGTGCAACAGCAACCGCAGCGAACTGATCAAGGTTAACCACTGCAACATCCATCTGACCAAGAACTCTTTTAACAACCTCAGCTTCAGCATTTTTAGTATCTGCTTTTATTTTTGCCAGAGCAGTTAAAGCTGCTGTTAAAGGGATACCATCACCAAAATTTATTTGTTCCCAGCTTTTCTGAACTCCAGCACGGCTTGGAGGATCTTTTGCTTCCAATGAGAAACTTACGTTTTTACGATCTTTTTCATCAATCAATGCAATCAGCTTTTGACGCGTATCATTGATTTTTTTCTTCAACTCAGCACCACGAAGCTCATTGATCATTAACCTTGATGAGATATCCAGGTTGTCCCTTTTGCTGATATCGCCAGTACTCTCATTGTATCCTCCTCCTTCTGATTCAAAAAGCTTTTGCAGACCTTCAACATAGGTATTCAATTCACTTGTATATGAACTGGCTTTTTTTGCCTTTTCATAAATAGGACGAGCTCTTTCGGGCTCATTTTTCAGTTTAGTCGCTTCAAATGAAGCATACGTGGCATCAACACCAATTTGAACATTCTGCGTTGATGCATTTAAACTATCCGTTAAATTTTTGAAGGCTTCTAAAATTGAATCACTGACATTCAGTGCTACTAAACCCAATAAAACCAGGTAAAGTATTCCAATCATTTTCTGCCTTGGGGTTTCTTTACCTCCAGCCATGTAATTTTATTTAAAAAATTAAAGATCTAAAATTCGCTAATAAATTATCCGCGGTTTGGTTGATTCATTGCAGAAAGCATATTTCCATAAATTGAATTTAGGGACGATAAGTTTCTTGCTAATTTGCCAACTTCTTCTTTGAATTGTTTGGAATCTTCCATTGACTCATTGAAATTTTCCATCGTTGTTGAAAGATTCTGATAGAATTTATTCATTGATTTCAAATGCGCACTTGAATCCTGCAATTCAAGCTCATATACAGCGTTTAGTGCTGAAATATTTTTTGCAAGATTGTTCACCTGCTCATGATATGAGTTTGAATCTATATTAGTTTCTGCCATTTCTCTGAGGCTTACAGTTGCCTTTTCAAAAGCTGTATTCAGGTTATCAAAACTTCCTGAAGCTGTTTTCACTTTGCTTGTCAACTCACTGGTTGCGCTTGCTGTGTCAGCTATTCCAGAAATTGCAGAAACCTTATCTCCAAAGGATCTCAATCCTGAACCCAGACTTTCAATTAATTCAGGTCCTATTTTAGCTTCAGACATCATTTTATCCAAAGCAGCAGTTGAAGAACCAGATGCTACGGATGGTGAGTGGGAAACTTCTCCTTTAAATTCTTCATCTAGTTCAGGATAAACCTTCGTCCAGTCTGGTTCAGGTTTTTCTGATTTAAAGCCCATAACAAAAAACAATAAAGCCTCCGTAATTAATCCAAGTGCAATCATGATTTCTCCACCCTTCCAGTGAAGGATTTTGAACATCAGACCAATAATAACCACAGAAGCACCCCATGAAATAAAGGCATTAATACCTAGTTTAAACTTTTTCTTTTGAGCCATAATTTGAACGCTTTTTTATAATAGAGAAGATTGTTATTTAAATTTAGAGTCTGTCTTTGATATCCCGTCCTTGATATTTTGTAATACATCTAAAACCTATATAAGACTTTGCAGTGTCTTGATACTCGAATGTACTTGCCGAATTTTGTAGAAAGTAGCCAATATCTTTCCATGAGCCTCCACGTACTACCTTGCGTTTAAGGATCTCTGGATCTTCAGGACGTGCCTCATAAGTGTAATTAGGATTCATATCATGTGTAAATGTTGATGCGGATTCGTCAAATGCCGAGGAAGTCCACTCAGCAACGTTTCCTGCCATATTATACAATCCAAAATCATTTGGAAAATATGCCTTTACATTTACAGTAAACGGACCACCATCATCTGTGTAATTACCTCTTCCCGGTTTGAAATTGGCCATGAGGCACCCCTTAGCATTTCTTATGTATGGTCCGCCCCATGGATAACTTGTTCCAACCCGGCCTCCACGAGAAGCGTACTCAAATTCTGCTTCTGTAGGCATATCATAATCAGCACGTTTTGGAAGTTTGCGACTATCTTTGTAAGCCTCATTGAAACGCGTTCTCCACACCGTAAACGCACGGGCCTGACGCCAGTTAACACCAACAACAGGATAGTTTGAATATGCAGGATGAGAAAAGTATCCCTGAACCATAGGTTCATTCTGTGCATAGGCAAAGTCAGCTAGCCAAACTAAAGTATCCGGATAAACACCAACTGTATCCCTCAAAATAAAGTCTGAACGTTTCGCTTCCTTATTGTTACGATTATTTGCTGCATCTCTTAGCTTCATGATCGCAAAATTATATTTCAGTAACCTGACATCAACTTCATTCTTGTCAAACACACGATCTTCCCCCTGATAATACATGGCCTGTAATTTAGGTCCGTTGGTTGCTGCTCCTTTTTTTCCATTCCATATTGCACTGCCGTTACCTACCTTTTTCCAATTGATGTATTTTTTACCTGCATCATTTGGATCTACCTTGCCTTTAGGCTTAAGGTAATATTGTTCATCCTGCAAATAATTAGAAATAGCTATGGAATCGCGTACCCAGTTGACGAATTGACGATATTCACTGTTGGTGATTTCGGTTTCATCCATATAAAATGCCTGGATGGTTACCTGCTTATTTTGAGATATCTGGGCAAAAGTGATATCCTGATCGGTCTGACCCATTATAAAAGTTCCGGCAGGAATGTAAACCATGCCGTAAGGCACCTGAGTGTTTTTAAATTTCTTAGTAGCAACACCAATCAACTCGCCACCCGTACCGCCTTTACCACAGCTGCTGCCTAAAAAGGCGATTGCTGCAAGAATGATAAAGTATATTTTTTTCATTTTTATCTTGTTCCAGTTTGTATTATTTCAGAAAAATAATTTCGAATATACAAAAATAGTATAAATATCATAAAACAAAGCTAATCTATGTGTATTGATATTTTGTATTTCATATACTTAAAAAAAATAAATTTCAGAATAATTGAATATGTAATTACTTATTAACCTGTTTGATATATTGTTCAATTGCCATCGTCATACTCGGAGCTTGAGCGGTAGGCGCCGGAATATTAAGAATAAGTTCATGCTCCAGAGCGGCTTTGTGTGTACTAACCCCAAATGCGGCAATCCGGGTATTGTTCTGTTTAAAATCAGGAAAATTAATGAATAAGGAATGAATACTGCTCGGACTAAAAAAGGCAATTACATCGTAAAAAACCTCTGCAAGATCAGATAGATCGCTACAAACCGTATGGAATAACACTGCAGGTTTAAAATCATATCCATTTTCAGTAAGAAATCTTTGCGTTTCCTCGGCTGCCACATCTGAACAAGGATATAAAAATTTCTCGGCAGTGTGCTTCTTCAAAAGATCAGCAAGATCAGCTGAAGTTTGTTTACCAAAGAATATTTTTCGCTTTCTATATTGAATATACTTTTGAAGATAAAGTGCA
>JAURKO010000230.1 GCA_030831705.1 Daejeonella sp.
ATTTATGGCGTAACCATCCATTGAAGATTGGTTGAATGGGGGAACATCAGTCAATGAAAAAATGTCTTCTGCAAGGATCAGACCTGCTGCAGCATTAATCGAAACTTTTACAGGATCCGGAGTTTTAATACTTTCCCTGATTAATTTTCTTGCGTCTGAGACCTGAATAAATTCTACCGGCATTTCTTATCAATTTTTTGAATAAACCTAGAGTTTATTTAATTAAACAGCTACCTAATTGACTTAAAAATCTCATCCTCCAATACTAATCATACTCCTATTATGTAGATCTTCTGTTTGTATCTTTTCAAAATCCTGCGTGAATTGCCCTCCCAATTCTTTTGCTTTTGAGCGGATACTGTCCTGAATCAGGGGTAGAACAGGCTCTCCTTTTCTGAGTGCAGTAAGCAGATCAGTTTCTTCCTGAGAAAAAAGACAATTTTTCATTTTGCCATCGGCAGTAAGCCTCATCCGGTTACAACCCGCACAGAATGGAGAACTCATGGTGCTTATTATGGCAAATGTTCCTGCATGCCCATCAATAGTATATTTTTTTGCTGTATCATGAACATCGCCCTTGAGTGGAACAGGACTATATTTTTTACCTATTTCATCCAGCATTTCTTTCCAGGTAAAAACCTGATTGCTGGTCCAGCGGTTACCTTCAAATGGCATGAACTCTATAAACCGGACATGAACAGGTGTGTTTTTTGTCCAGGCAACAAAGTCATTGATCTCATGCGCATTCATTCCTTTCATCACTACCACATTCACTTTTACATGAAAGTTTCGGTCGATCATCAGGTGAATATTGTCCATTACCTTTTTGAAGCTGTCTCTGCGTGTGATGATGTTGAATTTGTCAGAATCAAGGGTATCCAGACTAATGTTTAATGAGCTAATTTTTGCTTCTTCAAGTATGTTAACAAAATCATGAAGACGGGTAGCATTTGTAGTCAATGTTAATTTGACAGGCAGTTTTGCCAGTCGAAGGATGATATCTGCAGCATCTTTCCTTACCAATGGTTCACCACCGGTTAGTCGTATTTTATTTACCCCATTTTCTACAAAAAGTTTAGCTAATGATTCAATTTCTTCAGGCTGCATTAGCCTTGAATGAGGCGTAAATTCATAGTCTTCTTCAGGCATACAATAAAAGCAACGCAAATTGCAATTGTCTGTAAGAGAGATTCTCAGATAATTATGAACCCGGTCAAATGAATCGATAAGCATGGTTAAAAATACGCTATTTCAGTAAATTTCTGTAATCCTGCATTGTATCAATATCAATACTGCCCAGTTCGAAAGGAATTGACTCAATTAAGGCAGCATGTTGTTTTATCAAGGATCTTGCTCCGGTATCCCCTTTTAGTGCAGAAAGTTCGTCGAAATGCTTTTTATGAAACAGGGCAGGGGTACCTTGTATATTTTTATAGCTGCTGGCCACAATTGAACTGCCGCTATCCTCATGCTTTTTAATCAATTTTTTCAATAAGTTTTTATTGACATGGGGTTGATCGCAAACCATCAGGATTACAGCCTCGCAATCCGGAAACTGCATAAGAAGGGAATGTAAACCATAAACAATGGAAGATGCCATTCCGCTCTCCCAGTTAGGGTTTTCAGTAATTATTAACGAATTTAATTCAAGCTGTGGAGATATTTGTTGAATGGATGCCCCCATAACGACCATGACTGGGCCAATTCGGCTTTCAAGGGCAATGTCGATGGTATGTTGAAGCAGATTTTTCCCCTGATAGGATAGTAATTGCTTCGGACTACCCAATCGTTCTGAGCGTCCGGCTGCAAGAATAATTAGTCCGTATTTACCATTCAGCTCTTTTGATTGCATCTTTAATTAATTTCTTGGATGGATAGGAGATTTTCTGTTCCTGAGTAAGCTTCCGTCTCTTCCTGAAAATGCCGCCCTGATTCCTGCAGCAAGTGATAATGCGATTTCTTCTGGGTTAACTGCCCCAATATCAAGGCCTAATGGAGCATAAATTCTTGCTATCTCAGCGTCACTTAGAGTAAGTCCTTCTTGATTTAACTCAGCCCAAATTCGCTCTGATCGCACGCGCGGACCGAGCATGCCGATGTAGGATGCGCTTGTATTCAGTACTTTCGGGAGATTTTTTTTATCCGTTTTGTAATCATGAGACATGAGAATGATTGCGGTATGTTCATCAATGATCAAATCCGAAAATTCTGCTGGTGCCCTGATTTCATCTGCGATACCCTTGATCATTGCATTAACTTTAATCAATTCTGCAACGATGCTCACACGCCATCCCAATTCTTTAAATAAGCGACTCATAGGGTATACATCATACTGATGACCCATAAGAATCACATGGATTTCTGGAGGTAAAATTTCAATGAATAGATCAGCCTTCCTACCATCCCGACCTTCGAAGTGATAGGGAGCAGATTTGTTTTCGGCTATCTGATATTGAATCTGCTTTTCTATTTCTTCCTCATAGGTTCTGTCTGCAAAAACACTTAGGTTACCTGATCCCTTATATTTGATAATTTGGCCGATTTTAGGCAATGCCCACCCATCACTTAAACCAGTAATCGTGACTAGCGTATGTGTTTCTCTATTTTCTTGCAGGCATGATTTTAAGATTTCAATTTGATTTTCAGGATCGTCGAAATCTAAAGGACAAAAGAGTACATCGATAATTCCATTGCATCCTAGTCCGACTCCAATCTGATGTGGATCATCTTCACTGGTATCATATGTGATTAGCGTAGGGCGGGAGCTATTTATAGCCAGACGCGCCCTTTTTAAGGCATCACCCTCAAGGCATCCACCGCTGATTCCGCCAATCCAGGTGCCATTATCCATCACCAGCATTCGTGCACCGGTTCGTCTGTATGATGATCCTTCTACCCGAACAACTGTTGCCAATGCAGCTTGCTGAGTGGCTTTATCCAGTTCATCGTAAGCTTTTATGATGGCTTTAATTTCTTTCATTATTCAATGATAATTATTCTGATAATTAAATAGTGATCATCCTAAAAATTATTTTGATACACTAGTTAGTTCTGATTTGAAATTACATTATTTCGAATCAGAAATCAGTCAGATCAGCATACAAAAATCCTAATTTTTTAATTAGCAAGCTTACACTATTTGTGTCGGATTTAATGTTTTCTACTTTATTTAATTTCGGGTAAAGCGATAATGGATGGTTCGATGTTTTAGTCGGATTTATTGGTCCAGATAGTTGAAAAAGGCGTATGATGAATTAATTTAAATTTCGTTTTTTAAAATGCAAGGAGAAAAGCTTAGCATAAGTATTTTGTAATCAGGTTGTCAAGTTATAATACAATGGTTATAAATTACCTGTTTGGTTTAGCCTAAAGTAAGGGTGAAAATAGCCGAATTAGCTTCTCCATAAATTTCTTAAAAATGGATCTTTTAGTCCATTCATGGTCATTCAATTTTACCGAATCTTGCAAATCGGAATTAAACAAGGTAACTAATTCATTCGCTAACTGCTCATCATAAACAATTGCATTTACCTCAAAGTTGAGGTCAAAGCTTCTGAAATCCATGTTAGCAGTTCCAATCATTGCGATTTTAGCATCACAAACCATGGTTTTAGCATGAATAAACCCCTTGGAGTATTGAAATAGTTCGATTCCAGCCTTTAGCAGGTCTGCATAATAGGATCTTACCGCAAAATCTACGAACAATGAATCAGACCTCAGAGGCACCAATATTTTCACTTTAACACCGCCTAATGCGGCTATGCACAACGCATCGAGGAGGCTGCTATTGGGAATAAAGTAGGGACTCGTAATTAGAATTTCTTTACTTGCAAGGTTAATTGCCTGTAGTGTGGCATACAATATCGCCGGACTTGGAGAATCAGGACCACTGGCTGCAATCTGAACAATCTTATTTCCATTTATCGGAATGGAACTCAATGGAGGAAAAAATTTATCAGTAGGTTCAAGTTTAAGTTCAGAACAGAAGTTCCAGTCGCACATAAAAAGGTATTGCAGGTATTGAACACCCGGTCCATCGATCCTCAAATGGGTATCTCTCCAAAAGAGTTTTTCAGGTTGATCTACCTGGTTAATATACTTGTCGGACACGTTGATTCCGCCTATAAATGCAGTCACACCATCAATTACAATAATTTTGCGATGGTTTCTGTAGTTCAGTCGATTGGCAAGGGTAATAAATCGAATTTTGAAAAATGGGTATGATTCAATTCCCTGAGATTTTAGTCTGGGAACCATTGTTTTTCGGATACCCTGGCTTCCAAAATCATCATAAATAAATCTCACCTTTATTCCTTCCCTGACTTTCTCTGTTAATATTTTCTCGATCTCCCTGCCGATATGATCGTCTTCGAAAATATAGTATTCAATATGGATATGATCTTTTGCATTTTTTAAGGCTTGCAAAACATCCGGAAATTTATTTTCACCATTGATCAAAAGTTTTACAGAATTATCAGAGGTCAGGGGACTGAGTGTATCATTTAAAAGCATGTTAGCCAGCTCTTCATTACTTTTAACAGTGGCATCACCCAGATTGAAGGTTTGTTTTGAATATTGATGAATCTTTTTAAACAGTTTATCCGACAACTCACTGTTCTCAATCAACTTTTTGCTGTAAATTTTCCTACTTCGGTAGTTTATTCCGAAGGTGAAGTAAAAAATTATACCAATAAAAGGAACAAAAATGGCAAAGAGAAGATATGCAAGGCTTTTGGCATCTGTCTGGGTGTCATAAATAATCCTGATGCATACCAGAACCAGAACTAGCAAATAGGCTATCTCAAAAATTAGCTGCCAGGTCATTTCTATTTAATCAGTTAATATCATAGCATGAAGATATAGTATTTACCTTGGAACTATTGCTAAGAATACTTCTGTTATCTAATCATTACTCCATATTCACCAACATCGAAATTCAAAGTATGCTTCGAAATAGAGATCTGAGTCATATTCTTATACCTAATTTAATCTGAGTTCGAATAAGGTAGATTAAAAATGCCATTTAAATTGATCTCATAATGCTCTAGAGTCGTATTATTTGATTTTTGAAACCAATACCAGCGTTTTTTAGCTTAGTTCAGTCCTTTCCTAGGGAGTATTTCCGGCCAGAAAACCCCCTTTGGTCGGTGTTCTCACCGTACCAAGCACCATGTATCAAATGGTCGGTGACGTCACCAGCCACAGGGAATTTTTTCGATTAATTGGTAATCAGGTTGCATAAATGTTCAGCTTCTGATATTATTTTTTTAATTCTGGGTTCAGAGATTTGAAGTTCTTTCAGGACCTTTTCCTTGCCAATCAAATCTTTACACAGTATTATTCTTTTATCTAGCAATTGTTGTTTTTCATATTTGCTTATGGTAAGTAAGCTGGTTAGAGGGTGTAAACCCGATTGGTCAATGAGCGATTTTAAGCCTTTACCTTGCGGATAATCCCAACTAACTAAGTATAATCCCATACATAACCCATACTTAAGTGCATCACTTGAAAAGCGTGTATTTGTAACTAATCCACCAACAAATTCCGTGTTATTATATTTTGTTTTCTTCTTTAGTTCCTCTTCAACATCCTTGAATCTTGAATGGATATACAATGGAACTTTGACATCACATAATCGACGCTGGTCGCTGTGAAACTTGCATTCTACCAGAATATGACGATTTTCTCTCTGAGCAATAATATCTATTTCATGACTTACGCAATGTCCCTCTACCAAATTTCTCACCTCTGTGTGATAGTTTTTAAATTTCAGTAACTCACTGACATAATCTTCAAATGGGAAACCGGTAGGGCCCAATTCGAGAATAGATTGTTTGAGTTTATATCGGGCAGCAGCGTGTGAAGAATTTTTACGAAGCTGAGCAAAAGCCATGCGGTAAATCTCTTTGGTTGACATGAAGTCTTTTATTTCCGCCTTCACTTTTTCAATTACTTTATTGATAACCTCGTCTTCAGCTCTGGAACGCTTCAATGACTTCCTTAGTTTTTCTTCCTCAAATAAGGCTCGCTCACCCGACATCTTGGTCACGTAGATCTGTTTGGAATTCATGAATAGGTGTATTAATTAAGCTTAATATTCTTACTGCTCAACTATGAGCTTTAGCAAATTAAGAATGTTTTGGCAAAGTTTATTTATCGGATCAAGTTATAAAGTAAAAACTTAAAGCCAACTTTCTTTTGAGATGAATAGATCCCTGTTCCACCGGAGCAGAGGTAAGAAAATAAACAGGCGATGCCGATGAAAAAGACACTTTCTATCCCAAAAATTTCTATTCCAAGAATAGTAGATGCCACAGGAGTATTGCTAGCCCCCGAAAATAGTGCCACAAATCCCATTCCGGCTAATAATGCCATTGGGAGAGGAACAAACCAAACCAAGGCATTGCCAAGTGTGGCGCCGATGAAAAACAAAGGAGTAACTTCTCCACCTTTGAATCCTGCACCGATGGTAAATGAAGTAAAGAGAATCTTCAGGAGAAAGTCGTAAGAATCAAGATCAATTTTGAATGCACTTTCAATCATGGGTATACCTAGTCCAATATATTTTTGGCTACCCATCATCCAAACTGCCACAGCGATAGCTATCCCGCCAATCAATGGACGCATTGGGGCATAGTTAATCTTTTTAAAAAGAGCTGAAAAGAAATGGGTCGTTCCGGAGAAAAACATAGCTGCAAGTCCGAAAATTATCCCGACCACAATTGCCCATAGCATATTCTCAATGCTCATTACCGGTACAATTGGGATATCATACTGGGTATGACTGACGCCCCATGCAGTGCAGGTAAAATCTGCAATGATTGCTGCAAAAATACTGGGTAAAATTGCATCGTAGCGATATTGTTTTAGGATCAAAACCTCCAGGGCAAAAATGGCAGCGGCGAATGGAGTTCCGAAAATGGAGGCAAATCCGGCGCTGATACCAATAATAATCAGTATTTGCCGGTCCTGGGTTTTTAATTTAAATAGGTGGCTAAATTGATCTGAGATTGCTGCACCCATCTGGACTGCAGTACCTTCACGACCGGCTGAACCCCCAAACAGATGTGTGATTAATGTTCCGAATAGAACCATTGGTGCCATTTTTATTGGAATCACTTGTTTTGGATTATGGAACTCCTCCAGTAATTGATTAGTGCCTTTTACCACATTATTACCCCAATGATGATAAGCAAGTCCGATCATAAGACCACCAAGCGGTAAAAAACCAACAATCCAAAGATTACTTTCACGGAAATTTGTTGCCTGGTCTAACAAAGTCAGAAATAGGGCGGAGGCTGTTCCGGCCAGAATTCCAACAATAATGGTAAGGCACAACCATTTAATAACATAGATCAACACAGCATGATGACTTAAACGTGCGGGTTGAGGATCATTATTCATACTTTGCTTATGTCAAAAGGGGTTTAATGAGGTATTTAACATGATGCAAGATAAATTATATTTTATTTGTGATTACAATAAAAATAAGGAGTTTATGTAGGCAGGTCATGTGGGTAGCTGTAATTATCGATAAACTTATTTCATGATTTACGGCTGCTAAGGATTTATCTTGAATGGTAAATAGTAAATGGTCATTTTGCCAGACTAAACGCTTCTAAGAAAGACAGCTCCGGGTCAAAGCCGGTTAATCTAAACGATGCTTATAATGCCCATGTTCAGATAGTTAAACCATCATCTTACGATTAGCTCATTTTAATCCTAAACTGCCAATGTAATTTTCAGCTAGCTGATGAACAGATTTCTTTTTGCCTTCATCCCATTTATCGAACGTCTTAACCAGCATACCTAACCTGGGGTTTTTAAGAAAGAAAGCACGGTGAATGTCTAAGAATCTCCAAAACAATGCATCCCATATTTCCTGCCATTGGCCTTTAGGATAATCGCTCATCTTCATCAGGTAATTACTCCCACTTACATAGGGCTTAGTTGACATCAATCCACCATCCGCAAATTGGCTCATTCCATAAACATTTGGAACCATCACCCAGTCGTAAGCGTCAATAAATAACTCCATAAACCATCGGTAAACTTCATCGGGGTCAAATTCGCAAAGCAGCATAAAATTGCCAAGCACCATCAACCGCTCAATATGATGACAATAACCTGTTTCTAGAACTTTTTTAATCGTTTCATCCACAGGAAAAATTCCGGTGGTACCATCATAAAAGCTTTTAGGAATTTTTCGGCTAAATCCCCAGAAATTTCTGACTCGCTCTTCGCTTCCTTTGGTGACGTATACCCCCCTCATGAACTCCCTCCATCCAATAATTTGTCGGATAAACCCTTCTAGACAATTTAAAGGAATCTTATTTTTATTGCTGTAATCCAAGGTTTTATGGATAATCTGATGTGGAGTGAGGAGGCCAGCATTTAGCATGGGTGTAAGTAAGCTATGATTTAGAAGCAGCTCCTTGTGGACAATGGCATCCTCATAATCTCCGAATTCGGCAAAACGTTTTTCAAGAAACTGATCGAGCCATTCTTCACTAGCTTTGAACCCTATTGGGTAATTTACCGTTTCACTTAAATTACCGATGTTGTTGGCAAAGTGCTGCTCGGTATAGGCTTTAGCTTCCAGTAAATAAGGGTCTGATTCAGGAAATGTAGTCTTTATTACTGCCTTTCCTTTTGGAAATTTCTTGCGATTCTCATCATCAAATGTCCATTGTCCACCAGAAGGCCCTCCAGTATCATCAATTAAGATTTTTCTTTTGATACGTTCCTGTTTATAAAATTCGGTTTGGAAAAACTTCTTTTTGGATGGATTGAAAAAATGCGCTAATTCCTGAGTGTTATTTAAAAACATTGGAGAGTCCAGAATCTTGAGTTCAATCTTGAATTTTTGACAGGTATTTGTAATACGGCTTAATAACCAGTTATCTACCGGATCTACAATGAGCACAGATTCAAACCCTAAATCTTTTAAGTTATGAATCAGAATTCTGATATCAGCTTCAGGTTTATGCGCTTCAATGTAGGT
The DNA here is from genome assembly GCA_030831705.1 of Daejeonella sp. Lineage (GTDB taxonomy): Bacteria > Bacteroidota > Bacteroidia > Sphingobacteriales > Sphingobacteriaceae > Daejeonella. The sequence goes on from JAURKO010000230.1 coordinate 9,005, forward strand.
TACTGAACTGCCTCGTTTCAAAAGGAAGCGTTCATAATACTTCATGGATGCCCTGTGAAAGGCTATTTTTTGTTTGTGAAAGTTAAAATGATTGAAGAATAATCGCTCTTCCACCAGGTAAATTGAACCTTCGATTGAAAAAACCGGATTAAATTCAAATAATTGATGCGGAAAAATGAGTTTAATCGTTTTCATACCTTATTTTTTGATCTTTTACATCTTTCACTGCAATATTTTACCTCATTCCAGTTCTTTTCCCATTTTTTACGCCAGGTAAAGGGTAATTTACAAACAAGACAAGTTTTTTGAGGCAATTCGCTTTTTTTCATTGATGTAAAGTCATCATTAGGCCTTCGCCTTTTTTAATTTACCTGTTCTCTTTGTATTTCGTGTGTGTTTTCTGACAATACGTTGGTTTTCTTCCTGAACGAGTTCAGTTTTTCTGTGACCCCATATTTTTTCTTTGGCATGCTTTCCGGCTAATTCTAAATCAACAACCGGCAGGGGATAATCCTTGCCTATTTTGATACCGGCAAATGTTTGTTCAAGGTCAGTCATTTTCCAGGGTTCATGGATATGTAATGCAGGAATATTTTGAAGTTCGGGCACCCAATTTCTGATAAATTTACCTTCCGGATCATGTTCTTTAGACTGTTTTACAGGATTGTACATTCGTATGGTATTCACACCGGTTGTTCCGGCCTGCATTTGAAATTGAGTATAATGTATACCAGGTTCATAATCCAGAAACTGACGCGCCAAGAAATGAAG
>JAURKO010000231.1 GCA_030831705.1 Daejeonella sp.
TAAATCAGCTGCTAAAAAATAATCATCATGGCAGGAATTAAATTATCTCGCAGAGAGCGAATCAAAAGAGGAATCAGAAAGAGATTAACCGGTTCTGCAGAACGTCCGCGTCTGTCTGTTTACAGAAGCAATAAAGGGATCTATGCTCAGGTTATCGATGATAATAGCGGAAAAACAATTGCTTCAGCTTCTTCTTTATCAAAAGATTTTACCGCAAACGGTAACAAATCAGAACAAAGTAAAGCAGTTGGAAAATCAGTAGCGGAGAAAGCAATAGCAGCAGGTGTTAGCCAGGTTGTTTTTGACAGAAATGGTTACTTGTATCATGGTCGTGTGAAATCACTGGCCGAGGGTGCACGTGAAGCTGGTTTAGTATTTTAATTAGCATCGGTTGCAGCGATTATAAATAAATCGGTGTTATCATAAAATAAAGAGAATGTCAACTATCAATATAAAAAGAGTAAAATCAAGCGAAATCGAATTAAAGGATCGCTTAGTTAGCATCCAGCGAGTTGCTAAAGTTACCAAAGGCGGACGTACGTTCAGCTTTTCTGCTATCGTTGTGGTAGGAGATGAGAACGGGATTGTAGGTTTTGGTCTTGGTAAAGCAAAAGAGGTTACTGAAGCAATTGCTAAGGGAATTGATGATGCTAAAAAGAACCTGGTAAAAGTTCCTGTAATCAACGGAACTGTTCCTCATGAGCAGATCGGCAAATATTCAGGCGGTTTTGTATTCATTAAACCAGCTGCTCCGGGTACCGGTGTAATTGCAGGTGGTGCAATGCGTGCAGTACTTGAAAGTGCAGGTGTACACAATGTACTTGCTAAGTCGAAAGGTTCTTCAAACCCACACAACGTGGTTAAAGCTACTGTATTGGCCTTATCACAATTACGTGATGCTTATACTGTTGCTCAGCAGCGTGGTGTGAATTTAAATAAAGTATTTAACGGATAATCATCATGGCTAAAATCAAAATAACCCAGATTAAAAGCGTTATCGACAGAAGTGAGCGCCAGAAAAGAACCATGCAGGCATTAGGTTTAAAGAAAATTAACCATTCTGTAGAGGTTGAAGCTAATCCGGCTATTATCGGAATGGTGAGAAAAGTTAATCATTTAATAGCAGTAGAAAGTATCTGATTATGAACTTAAGTAATTTGAAACCTGCAGAAGGTTCAACAAAAAATAGAAAGCGTATCGGTCGTGGTACTGGTTCTGGTCGCGGTGGAACTTCCACCCGTGGTCATAAAGGTGCCGGATCACGTTCTGGATACAAAAGCAAGGTAGGTTTTGAAGGTGGTCAGATGCCATTGCAACGCCGTTTACCTAAAGTTGGATTTAATCCAATTAACCGTACAGAGTATGTTAGCATCAATCTTGATGCTTTGCAGGCTCTTGCTGATAAATATAGTTTGACTGCAATTGATTTTGACACATTCAGAGAGCATGGTTTGGCTTCAAAGAATGATTTGGTTAAAATTTTGGGTAGAGGTGAAGTTAAGTCTAAACTGGATGTTAAAGCCCACGCGTTTTCAGCATCAGCTCAAAAAGCTATTGAAGCTGCTGGTGGCGCAATAGTTAAATTATAATTATACATGAAGAAGCTTTTTACAACGCTATCCAATATCTGGAAGATTGAAGACCTGAGAGCTAGGATTCTTTTTACGCTCTTGTGCCTTTTAATCTATAGAATAGGATCATTTATCGTAATCCCTGGAGTTGACCCGGCATCTCTTGATGACCAGCAGGCCAAAGAAGGATTGTTAGGATTGCTGAATATGTTTGCAGGAGGGTCATTCTCAAGAGCATCCATTTTTGCATTGGGTGTGATGCCTTATATTTCTGCATCTATTGTGGTTCAGTTATTAGGTATTGCAGTTCCTTATTTCCAGAAATTACAGAAAGAGGGCGAGAGCGGCCGTAAAAAGATCAATCAGTTTACCCGTTATCTGACTATTATCATTACAGCATTACAGGCTGTGGGATATGTTCGTTCACAGATCAGTCCGGATGCACGTTTACTATCTGAGCCAATTTTTACCATCTCTGCCATGTGTGTATTAACTGCAGGAACTATGTTCGTTATGTGGTTAGGCGAGAAAATCACTGATAAGGGTATTGGAAACGGTATTTCTCTAATCATTATGGTTGGTATCATTGCCCAATTACCATTCGGTATACTTTCTGAGTTCAATTCCCGTATGGGTGCTCAGGGAGGGTTGATTTCCTTTATTGTGGAAATAGTTGCCTTGTTCCTGGTCGTGATGTTCACTATTCTAATTGTTCAGGGAGTCAGAAAGATTCCTGTTCAATATGCCAAGAAGATTGTAGGAGCGAAGCAATACGGGGGTGTACGTCAGTATATTCCTTTGAAGGTTAATGCTGCCGGTGTAATGCCTATCATTTTCGCCCAGGCGATCATGTTTATTCCAACCACCATAGGCTCATTCTTTCCATCTGCTCAATCATCGTTTTTGGCGTCTTTCAGTGATTATACTTCTTTGACTTATAACCTGACCTTTGCATTTATGATTATTGCCTTTACTTTTTTCTATACTGCTATCACCGTTAATCCGGTGCAGATGTCGGATGATATGAAAAAGAACGGAGGTTTTGTTCCGGGTGTTAAACCAGGAAAGACTACCGGTGAGTACATAGATGCTGTGATTTCAAAAATCACTCTACCGGGATCTATATTTCTTGCTATAATAGCAATCATGCCATCAATAGCAATTATCCTAGGTGTTAACAGTCAATTTGCCAATTTCTTTGGCGGTACTTCCCTGTTAATTCTTGTTGGGGTTGTTTTGGATACATTACAGCAGATCGAGAGTCATTTATTAATGCGTCATTATGATGGGTTAATGAAGACTGGTAGGATCAAAGGTCGTACTCCTGTTCAGGCAGGCGGACCGGCAATGTAGGATGCATGTCTAAAATTCAATACAAAAATCTTGAGGAAATTGAGAAGATCAGAGCAAGTGATCTTCTCGTTTCTAAAACTCTCGCTGAAGTAGCAAAGGTTATTGGGGAGGGAGTAAAGACTATAACGCTTAACAAATTAGCTGAGGAATTCATACGAGATAATGGTGGAGTTCCGGCTTTTTTGAATTATAATGGATTTCCGTATTCACTTTGTATATCCTTAAATGATCAGGTTGTTCACGGATTCCCTGGAGAATATGTGATCAGAGATGGAGATATCGTCTCAGTTGATTGCGGTGTTGTATTAAATGATTTTGTTGGTGATTCTGCTTACACCTTTCCAATTGGAAATGTGGATCCGGAGACCCTTCGTTTATTACAGGTTACCAGGGAATGTTTAGAACTGGCTATCTGCAAGGCAGTAGTTGGAATGAGAGTTGGAGATATAGGATTTGCCGTACAGGAGCATGCTGAAAAGAATGGTTTCGGTGTAGTTAAGGAACTGGTTGGCCATGGAGTGGGGTTCAAGCTTCATGAAAAACCTGAGGTTCCTAATTATGGAAAACGTGGTTCTGGCATCAAGCTTGAGGAAGGAATGGTGATAGCGATTGAGCCAATGATCAATGGCGGTAAGGCCGGAGTCAAATTTTGGGATGATGGCTGGACGGTGAGCACGATTGATAAGAAGCCATCAGCGCATTATGAGCATTCGGTGGCTGTGAAAAGGGGCAAAGCAGATGTTCTTTCAACATTTCAGTACATTGAGGAAGTTTTGAAACAAAAACATTAAATATTAAAAATTTTTATTTAATTTTGCATCCCTATTCCGATTGGCTGAGAAGTAGATTAAATGATTGTTAATCATCGGTTATGATGAAATACAGTAAAATATATCGAAACTGTCATTCAAGAATTGATAAAGAATAAAAAACTTAAATAATATATGGCCAAACAGGCTTCAATCGAACAGGATGGAATAATCAGGGAAGCATTGTCAAATGCAATGTTTCGTGTGGAGTTGGAAAATGGACATGAGATTATTGCTCATATATCAGGAAAGATGAGGATGCATTACATCAAAATCTTACCAGGAGATAAAGTGAAGTTGGAAATGTCTCCATATGATTTAAGCAAAGGAAGAATAACATACAGATACAAATAGAGAAAAGATGAAAGTTAGAGCATCCATCAAAAAACGCAGCGCTGATTGTAAGGTGATCCGTCGTAAGGGAGTACTTTATGTGATTAACAAAAAGAACCCTAAGTACAAGCAACGTCAGGGATAAAATTAATAGTTACAAGTAATAGGTAATAAGTTATAAGTCTCCGACTTGCGACTTATAACTTAGGACTTAAAACTTACAACTTCAATAAAATATGGCAAGGATAGCAGGTATTGATTTACCAAGAAACAAAAGAGGAGAAATCGGTCTAACTTACATTTTCGGTATTGGAAGGGCAACCGCACAAAGAATCCTAAAAGATGCAGGAATTGATGTGAACATCAAAGTACAAGACTGGACCGATGATCAGTTATCATCAATTCGTGGTTTCATAAATGATGAGATTAAGGTTGAAGGTGCGTTACGTTCTGAAGTTCAGTTGAACATTAAGCGTTTGATGGATATTGGTTGTTACCGTGGACTTCGTCACCGTAAGGGACTTCCTGTTCGTGGTCAGCGTACTAAGAATAATTCACGTACCCGTAAAGGAAAACGTAAGACAGTTGCAAATAAGAAAAAGGCAACTAAGTAGGATATGAGACCTGAGATTTGAGATACAAGAGTATTTCGAATCCTGATCTCAATTAATTAACAATTTAAGCGGATATGAAGTTTCAGATCTATATGATCCATACTTCATGACTAAAACAAGAAATAGATAGGAGTAAAGAGAGTGTATCTCACATCTCAAGTCTCACATCTCAAATCTAAACTAATGGCAAAAACTAAAAAGATTACCAAAAAACGTGTTGTAATTGTAGAGCCAGTTGGTGAAGCTCATGTAAATGCTACATTCAACAACATCATCATCACCCTGACTAATTTACAAGGCCAAACAATCAGCTGGTCTTCAGCGGGTAAAATGGGCTTTAAAGGTTCTAAGAAAAACACTCCTTATGCCGCCGGACAAGCTGCAGGTGATTGTGCTAAGGTGGCACATGATCTTGGCCTTCGTAAGGTTCAGGTATATGTTAAAGGACCTGGTTCAGGACGTGAGTCTGCAATTCGTACATTACAAACTGCTGGAATAGAAGTAACAACTATTCAGGATATTACTCCGCTTCCGCATAACGGTTGTCGTCCTCCAAAAAGAAGAAGAGTTTAACACATAATTAATAAATTTTTTTAAAGCTAAGATTCTTCAGCCTTGGGCTGAAAGATACTTTAAAAACCCAAAAACATGGCTAGATACACCGGACCAAAGTCCAAGATCGCCCGTAGATTCAGAGAACCAATTTTCGGTCCTGATAAGGCATTAGAAAGAAAAAACTACCCTCCGGGGATGCATGGTACCTCTAGAAAAAGAGGTAAGCAATCAGAATATGCAGTCCAGTTAATGGAGAAACAAAAAGTTAAATACACTTATGGTGTATTGGAGCGCTATTTTGAGAACCTTTTCCACAAAGCGTCTGCTAAAGAAGGAATTACTGGTGATAACCTTTTAAAATTCCTGGAAGCCCGTCTTGATAATACAGTTTACCGTTTAGGAATTGCTCCAACCCGCTCAGCTGCCCGTCAGTTGGTAGGACATAAGCATATCACTGTAAATGGTGAGGTCGTAAATATCGCATCTTACTCTTTACGTTCAGGTGATGTAATCGCTGTGCGTGAACGTTCTAAAACATTGGAAGCGATTACGCATGCCGTTGCTGCAAGAACTATAAATAAATTCAGCTGGTTAGATTGGGATGCAAGTACCTTAACCGGGAAGTTCCTAAACTATCCAACACGTGATGAAATTCCTGAAAATATCAAGGAAAATCTGATCGTCGAATTATACTCTAAATAAGATATGAGATTATAGATTTGAGATAAGAGACAAAACTTCTCATATCTCAAATCTTATGTCTCAAATCTCATATCCATAAACAATAAACAAATTTGATAAATGGCAATTTTAGCATTTCAGAAACCTGATAAAGTTATCATGCAGAAATCTACGGATTTCGAAGGA
>JAURKO010000232.1 GCA_030831705.1 Daejeonella sp.
GTCTGCAGCAAAATCCTTAGTACGCTTGCTTTCATAAATAATCTTACCACAATCCTGACCAAATTTATTCCTAACCACCTGAATCCAATCTGCCCCACGAACTCCCTTACCTACTTCACCTATCTGGTCGAATGGAAAAGTAACCCTCAACACTTCCTCCAGTATCAATTCCTGAACCTCTCCTTGCAGCTGCATAGAGCCTTGTTCGGCCTTTCTGCGCATTTCATCTACCAGCTTCTTTTGATCATCCAATTGCTTCTCAAATTCCTTTATACGCAATTGATGTTCGGTTTCCTTCAACTGATTTTTTTCAAGCTCCTGCTTTTTGATCTGTTCAACGATCTGATTTCGCTCACTCTGCATTTTTCGCTGAATCTCGATCTCCATTTCTTCTGCTATGGTTTTAAGTTCCTGCTCCTTCTTTAAAAATTCGAGTTCTTTCTGCCCAGCCAGCTTTAATTTTTCCTGATTTTCTTTATTAGCATTCTCTAAAAAATTAAGTTTATTCTCAAAATCTATTGCAATACTTTTACGAACAGCTTCCTCAAGATTGATCTTTTCCTGAGCCAGCTGTTGTTCATATTTAACAGAAAGCGCTTTCTGCTGAACCTTAAAATCCTCTTCCTTCTTTAAAAATTCTTCATCCTTCTTCTTCTGCCAGGCAATCATCTTATCGCGCAATTCCTGCTCATATTCCTTACCAATGGCTTCCTCAAGTGGAAACAAGTAACCGCAGGATGGGCATTTTACTTCTGTTGACATATACTCAGGTTAAACACTACAATTTATGAATTTATACTCAGCTAATTCGTTCGGCAAAATACTAAATTTTTTAGTATTTCAATGTTTTTGTAGCCAAAATATTAACAGAAAATAATCTTATGAATTTTTATAATCATTAATTTAGTACAATTCATAAGGAGTATTTTTTCCAATAATAAAAAAAAATGACGAGGTCAGGATTAAGAATCAATTATAACAGTTTTAAGCCTTTTATAAAATAATAGATGGATATATACGGAAAGGCATTACTTGATCAATTTAGTGGTAAAAGAAAAAGTAAACTCTGGTTGTACAACAGTTACGGACACCCAGAAGATATGCCTGTTGATATTTTCTTCAGGCCTGAAGCAGATATGCCCGAAATGGAGATCATAGCATTAGACCTATGCAGAGGAAAAACTCTGGATATTGGTGCCGGTGTTGGCAGCCATGCCCTGATTCTACAATCAAAGGGAATTGATGTCACTGCACTAGAGATCTCTACAAAAGCCTGTGAAATAATGAAACATAGAGGTGTTAAAAAGGTTATTAATACCGATATTTTGCAATACAATTCTGAAAAATATGATACCATTGTATTACTGATGAATGGTATCGGACTATGTGAAGATATCTCTGGTCTGCACTATTTTCTAGATTATATAAAAAAATTATTAGCGCCAGGAGCACAGCTTATTTTCGATTCGTCTGATATTGCTTATCTCTATAAACCTGATGATTTTATATCTACTAATTATTATGGTGAGATATCTTATCAATATGAATATCAGAAGATTAAGGGAAATTGGTTTAAATGGCTTTATGTTGATTTCGACACCTTAAAAGCTATAGCAGAAAAAGGTGGATGGGAATGTGAAATGATCTATGAGGACGATATGGATCAATATCTTGTAAGGATGGTTCTACTTAACGAGACCAATGAAAACAAATGATAGGGTTGTATATTTAGTTTGCTTAGTTATCCCATTTTAAAATGCAAATGACGGAAGTGATAAATCAGCTAGAACTTTACGTTCACTAAGGTTCATTATGGACAAAATTTTGTACCAAAATATAAGATTATATTCATATAGATTTAATCTCCATCTTAATTTAATGGCATAATTTTACATTTTATCCTCCCAACTAAAATTTATGATTTTTAAATTTCCAACATACCGTTTTAAGATAAAATTGAAAGTTTGTTTTACTTTAACAGTTCTAGTATTTTTATCAGAAAGACTTTTAGCCCAACTTTCCAACTATGTAATTTCTGCTCCTGCCAGGGATGAATATGTGATCATCAACAAAGATGGTAAAACTGTTATTCCGAATGGGCGCTATGTAAGTCCGTTAGGGAAAACACATAAGGTTGCTCCGCACCCCTTCGGACTAGCAATAAGCAGCGACGGAAATATTGCAATCACAGCGAATTCTGGAACAAATCCAATTTCAATTAATATTCTTAAAAATATCCTTTCTGGAAATCCCGAAATTACACAGGTACCCGAAAACCCCAAAGGCGATAAGGGAATTCTTGAATCTGCATTTATGGGTCTGGTAATTTCGCCGGATAATAAAACAGTTTATGTCGCCGGCGGACAAAGCAATAAAATTTACAAGTTTGATATTGCTAGTGGAAAGCCTACAGGAACGATCAGCTGCAGTTTTAAAAATAGCAAAGTAGATTATTCCCATGGATATATCGGCGACATGGCGGGTACTAAAGATGGCCGATACCTGTATGCTGTAGATCAGATAGGCTTCAGAATGCTCATAATCGATCTGATTCAGGAAAAGCTAATTTCTTCAACTCCTGTTGGACGCTATCCATTTGGCATAAGTCTTTCACAAGATGAAAAAACTATTTATGTGGCTAACGTAGGCATGTATGAATATAGTTATGTAAAAAAGAAAGTAAATGGAGATTGGAAAAGAGGATCTATTTCAATCCCAGGATTTGCATACGATACGCCTGAAGCTGAAAAAGGAATTGAGACTGATTCGGTTCAAATTCCCGGACTTGGTCCTGTACAGTCGGAAAAAGCTTTTTCAGTCTGGGCCTTGCAGGTTAAAGACCCCTTAAAACCACAGGTTATTGCAAAAATAAAGACCGGAAATAGGATTGGAGAAATGGTAGAAGGTATTCCTGCCATTGGTGGTTCTAGTCCCAATTCCATCGTTTCTGCAGGAAATTATGTATTTGTCAGCAATGGAAATAATGATAATATCACTGTTCTAGACAGCAAAAAACAACAGATCATCGCCAGTATTAAACTTGCGCCCGAAGAGAAATTAAGTAAGCTACGAGGAATTATTCCTTTCGGACTTGCGGTTTCACCGGATGAAAAACGTGTCTATGTGGCCGAATCAGGTATTAATGCTATAGCTGTGATTGACGTGCCCTCTTTAAAAGTTATCGGACATATCCCAACCGGATGGTTTCCTGCAAAATTAAAAGTATCCCCGGATAATAAAAAACTGATTATTTCTAATGCTAAAGGATTCGGAAGCGGTCCGAATGGAGGTATGACTTTCAAAATCGGGCCAACTGGTTCGTATATCGGGAGCTTAATGTTTGGTTCAGTTCAGGTTTGTGACATACCCGAGGACAAGGATTTGGGTGATTTGACCAGAAATGTCATTGAGAACAATTTCATGATTAAAAAAGTATCTGACAGTTCATTTGCCTGGAGAAACAATAACCCCATACCTCTTTTCCCTGGCGAAAAAGAATCCCCCATAAAACATATTGTTTTTATCTCTAAAGAGAACCGCACATATGATGAAGTTTTTGGACAATTAAAAAATGGAAGAGGAGACTCTTCAATTGCTAGATATGGCGAAGGTGTCAGTTTTAGCAATAGTAAAAACAGCACACGTGTTGAATCTACATCAGTTATGCCAAACCACCTGAAACTGGCACGATCATTTTCGATCAGTGATAACTTTTATGTAGATTCTGATGTTTCTGCAGATGGACATCGCTGGCTTGTGAACACCTATCCCAATCAATGGGTTGAGGCCACAACGGCTGCAGGATATGGATCAAACCGAACTTACCGTAGCGAGTCTAATGCTCCCGGCAATCTTGGAATTAACGGTTCGGCCGGCGCAATTTATCCAGAAGATTATAACGAAGCCGGTTCCATGTGGGAGCATATGCAAAGGAATAAAATCAGTTATTTCAATTTTGGCTTTGGAGTAATGTTTGAGCCAGGCGATTATAAGGATCATTATAAATATGGCGGAATCAAACACCTAGCTAATTATCCGATGCCAAAACCTTTGTATTCCCGAACATCATACACCTACCCTACTTATAATATGGCTATTCCTGATCAATTTAGGGTAAGTGTTTTTGAAAAGGAGTTTAATGAAAAATGGGGCACAGGTAAGGAAGTTATGCCTTCCGTTTTAACCGTTATTCTTCCAAATGATCATGGTGCGGCAGAAAGACCGGAAGCAGGTTATCCTTTCAAGGAAAGCTATATGGCAGATAATGATCTTGCTGTAGGTAGGATTGTTGAATTTTTATCCAATACAACCTATTGGAAAAATATGCTGATCGTTATCACAGAAGATGATGCGCAGGATGGTGTTGATCATATTGATGCACACCGGAGTATTTTAATGGCTATTTCTCCTTATAGTCGCAGAAATAATATAAGTCATACACATGCGAGTTTTGGAAGTATATTTAAAACCTTCTGGAATATTCTAGGTACTCCATACCTTAACCAATATGATGCAGGTGCAAGTGATCTGGCAGATATGTTTACTGATATTCCTGATTTTACACCATACAAGGCCATCCAACCAGATAAAATATTTTTTGACCCGCAGAAAGCCCTTGATCCCTTTGATGAGAAATTTGACTGGAAAGCTCTTAAAGAA
>JAURKO010000233.1 GCA_030831705.1 Daejeonella sp.
AGGGAAGCGGGCCTGATCGTAGCGGTATCAAGGCATACCGGCCAGGGACTTTTCCCCTTCTGGTACCTTTTATCTCTATTTTGACTACCTGCAGCAATGTCAGGGATAATACTTGCTGTGACACCGGCAACAGCACTAAGGGCGATGAATTTTCTACGTTCCATAGTTTAGAATTAAAATGTATCTAATGGCAAAGCTTATATTGAATGATATCGATATATTAATAAAGTCAAATTTTTTAACCACATAGCTTGATTTATTTAGACATAGCTTGTATCTACACTAAGACTGAAGCGAAGCTTCCAGAACTATGTGTCTTTAAAGAAAAATATTAGTTATAAATCCTATGTTTCTATGTGGTTTTATACAAAATATAGAGTTCAGCGTATCATAAGTTCAAATTAAACATAATATAAACCAAAAGTTTTAAAAACAGAACTTCCAGCGTAATTACTGCCAATCTCTTCATTGATTCTCAGTAACTGATTGTATTTTGCTAATCTTGAAGAGCCTGCTACCGAGCCAATTTTGATCTGTCCACCGTTCAATCCAACCGCCAGATCCGCTAGTGTAGCATCCTCTGTTTCGCCCGATCGAGCAGAAACAACTGTACTAAAATTCCCATTCTTCGCCATACGCAAAGTGTTTACAGTTTCTGTGAGCGTCCCGATCTGATTCATTTTCACAAGGATTGAATTTCCGGCTTTCAAATCAAAGCCTTTTTGTAATCGAATTTTATTTGTCGTGAAAAGATCATCCCCAATCAGCTGAACATTCTTACCCAATCGTTGCGTTAATGCCTGCCATCCTTGCCAGTCATTTTCAGCCAGTCCATCTTCGATCGAGATCACCGGATGCTCTTGAGTCCACTTTTCTAGCATGTCTATCATTTGTTCCGAACTTAGGGAACGGTCTTCCGATTGAAGGTGATACACTCCTTTGGCTTCATCATAGAAATGTGAGGAAGCTACGTCTAATGCGATAGCTATGTCAGTACCGGGCTTATAAGCACAGGCATGAAATACTTCACCCAAAATCTCGAGTGCTGCTTCATTTGAAGGCAAGGCTGGTCCGAAACCACCTTCATCAGCAAGCAGATAGGCGTTGTACCCTTTTTTAATCAATATTTCCCTAGTTTTCCAATACACATTGTAAATCATTTCAAGTGCATCAGGATAATTTTTGGGCGATACGGGGATGATCAGAAAATCCTGAAGATCAATATTCTTGCCGGCATGCAATCCACCACTAATAATATTTACCATGGGCACAGGCATTGATACTGCATCACCGGAGGGTATATATTTCTTTGCAAGGTATCTGAACAAGGGCTCAGATGCTTCATTTGCAGCTGCATGAATACAGGCAAAAGAGGCCCCAAGTATTGCATTGGCACCCAGTCTCGATTTTTCAGGAGTTCCATCCAATTCAATCATCAACTTATCAAGATGATCCTGATCTTCAATATCCTGACCTATCAGCGCATTCCTGATTTCCGTATTGACATTAGCCACGGCTTTGCTTACCCCTTTGCCTCGATGCCTGCTTCCCCCATCACGAAGTTCCAATGCCTCAAACTTGCCAGTAGACGCACCTGATGGGACCATCATTCTTCCAGTTATACCTGATTCCAAAAAAACGTCTACTTCAACAGTGGGGTTACCACGTGAATCGAAAATTTCTCTGGCTTTTAAATCTTTTATTTTTGACATATTATATTAAAATTGAGAGGATTCATATCGGGGGTAATAATTTATATTCAGAACTAACCCTATTAAAAATAAAAATCAGAATTGCTTTTTGATTGCCTCGAACACATCCAGGTTTGAGTCTACTCCTTTAATCCAGTTTATTCCCACCGTTCGGATAATTTGTTTTAAGTTTTCATCCTGTATATAATTAACAGGCGACTTCCCATCCATACGGGCAAGCAGCATCAATCCAAGATGGGGTAGCAGATTATCGAACTTACCTTTATAATCTGTAAAGAAAATACTGATCAGTTTCAATAATTGTTCAGGATTATTCAAATGCCAGGCTTTTAACATCAGGTGGCCCAAACAGTATGCAAGGTCAAATACCGGATTACCCCAGTGCGCAACCTCATAATCGATTAAAACTATTCTTCCACTCTTTTCAACAAGCATATTCTTGGGTGAGAAATCTCCATGAACCAAACAAGTTTTTTGCTCAGTCAGTTCTTTTATCAAACCATTAATCTCTAAAGAAAGCTCTGGATATTTGGCGATTAAAAAACGATGGAAGGGATCAATTCTGAGCTGAATAAAATACTTCTGATCGCTAAACCCTGCCTTTACTTTTTCATCCATTTTATGACTTTGGATGTGGATCTGATTCAGGACATCGACAGCGCTTCTGGCAGAATCAGGATTAAAAATCCCACTCATTAGGCATTCCTTCCAAGTCTGAACCCCCTCTTCTGCACAGGTCATCAGGTAGATGTGATTGACATAATCAACATGCAGAATTTTAGGAATATTACAATCAGGAATAACCAATTCCAGTTGTTTCATTACCTCATGTTCGCGATGAATTCGCTCAACATCCGAGAACCAATCTGCCTTAACATCCAGTTTTTCGAGCGCTTGTTTTATCACCCAACGATTGGCATTAACAGTGACCTTCCAAACCCTGCAAGAGACCCCGCCGGATAAATGCTCAACCCTGGCATGATCATTAAATTGTATTAGCCCTTCTAGTTTAAGATATTCAATTACCTCTTCCTTACGATCCAGTATCATGTTAAAATATGAGCTAACTCTCTAAAAAATCAAAATTGATTACGCGGATTCTACCAGTAAATACCATACAAGGCTGCTATTATCCCGATTATGAATAATGCCCCAACTGCAAATCCCGGTGTTGTACGGAACATGCTGTTATCCACCTTTAAGGCGTTTGGCACTATTCCATTTTTATTTTCATATATACTAATCAAATACATAACCAGCACACAAATAATGAAAACAAATCCCATACGGTCTATGAATGGTATTTCATAAACACCTTCTGCATTGGCAACTGAAAATCCTGTAGAATACAGGAATTGCAGATCCACGAAACCAGGCATAAACTTAAAAATAATTGATAATATAAAGCCGCCAATAGTTGCAAATAAGGCCGCATTAGAGGTAGCCTTTTTCCAGAAAAATCCGAGCAGGAACATGGCCAGAATTCCGGGAGAAACAAAACCCGTATACTCCTGAATGTACTGAAAACCGCCCTTCTTATCAATGCCCAGATAAGGCGCAATTATTACAGCCATAATCATGGAGATCACAATAACCCAGCGACCAACTTCAACTTGTCTTTTCTCATCCGCTACCGGATTTAATACTTTCTTATAAATGTCGAGCGTAAAAATGGTGGCAATACTATTGGCTTTACCAGCCAGAGAGGCTATTACAGCAGCTGTAAGAGCGGCAAAGGCTAGACCCTTTAATCCAACTGGTAAAAGATTCAACAACACCGGGTATGCCCTATCGGCCATCAACTCTCCGTTCAGCATCATTTCTTCCCTAAATACATTCTCTTTGAACAAAACATAGGCTGCAATTC
Source organism: Daejeonella sp. (assembly GCA_030831705.1). Lineage (GTDB taxonomy): Bacteria > Bacteroidota > Bacteroidia > Sphingobacteriales > Sphingobacteriaceae > Daejeonella. The sequence goes on from JAURKO010000233.1 coordinate 3,580, forward strand.
CTGGCAGAACAACAATCACAGGCATTAATAATTTCAGGAAAGCTGCAAAAAGAATACCACTTCTGGCTGTTTGAAGATCCGCACCTAAAGCTCTTTGAGTGATGTATTGGTTACAGCCCCAATAATTCAGGTTAACAATCCACATCCCGCCAACAAGCACTGCAAGTCCGGGGAGGTCAATAAAGTAGGGGTCATCCTTTTCAAAGATCATCTGAAAATGGTCTCCCGAATTTTTTGTCAGCAAATTGAAGCCATTTATCGGCCCGGAGGAACCAAAATGCTCAGCTACCAAATCTAAAGCGAGATAGGTGGTAACCAGGCCTCCCAAGACAAGAAACACCACCTGGATCACATCGGTATAGCCTATTACATTCATACCACCAAGGGTAATAACAATCGCGAACAAGGCGAGTCCGACCATGCATACAGCGAAATCAAGACCTGAGATACTGCTGATTGCCAACGCACCCAAAAAAAGTATGGACGTTAGGTTTACAACCACATATAACAGAAGCCAAAAAACCGCCATGATCATGGCAACAGTCTCATTATATCTTGTTTTAAGAAACTGCGGCATGGTATAGATCTTATTTTTGAGATAGATCGGGATGAAAAAAACTGCTACCACAAGGAGCGTCACTGCTGCCAGCCATTCATAGGCCGCAATGGCTAGCCCCATGGTAAAGCCTGAGCCACTCATTCCAATAAATTGCTCTGCAGATATATTTGAGGCGATTAATGATGGCCCAATTGCCCACCAGGTTAGCGAATCCTTAGCGAGGAAAAAATCCTTTGAGTCTTCATGCTTCTTTCGCTTGTACACGTACCATCCATACGTACTAACTATGATAAAATAAATAAAGAATACTATATAGTCTGGTGTTTGCATACTCTTAACAGATTGGTTAAATAAACCTATTAAAAAAAATGGGATTTTAAGTTTTAAGTTATAAGTTGTAGGTTATAGGTTTTAAGTTTTATTTGTATTGAGTGATAAGTTTTCGGTATTTGTTTAATAAACGGTTAGTTCACCTCTCAGATCAGTTTCAAGATATTCTGCAATCTTTTTATTGCTTTTAAAATTACCTAGAAGATACATCAGTTTGGTTACAGCGGCTTCAAATGTCATATCATATCCGCTAACCACTCCCATTTCCTTGAGTTGCCTGCTGGTTTCATATCGTCCAAGTTCTACGGTTCCCACTTTACACTGAGAAATATTCAAAATAAGCTTACCCTCTTTAATTGCTTCGCGTAAAAGGTCCAAAAACCATTTTTGCGTGGATGTATTTCCTGAGCCAAAAGTCTCCATGATTATTGCTTTGCATCCGGCAGAGAGGGCCGACTTAACTATTGCCGGACTAATACCAGGATATAATTTTAATATTCCGATTGCACTATCCAGCTTGGTGTAGAATTTTACGGGTTCTAAATTAGGTTTCAATATATAGTTTCTATTGAACTTCAAATAAACACCAGCTTCTGCAAGAATTGGGTAGTTTGGTGACCGGAATGCTTCAAAT
>JAURKO010000234.1 GCA_030831705.1 Daejeonella sp.
CATCCACATTTGGTCAGTAAATGACTGACCGGTAATGACCCATTCATCATCACGTATATAAACCATATCAAATGTCTTAAGAGCAGACATATGGCCAAACTTGTGAAAATATGGTAAACCGGCATAAAAACGATATTCAATATCCATATTCATTCTGGCAGGAGAGAAAATTGGATGTACCGGTGAATATGGTAAACCCCAGCGACGAATGATGGTACAGATTGGACCCCTAACAATTTCAAAATCAGGGCACTCCTCCCAAAGGGAAATCCTTACTTTTTGAAAATTATCCTCAGTTACGTAATCGTGCGCCCAATCGATACCAGCTGGTTCACCATGACCTTGTCCCCCGGAATATACTTCGAGACCATGCTCTCGCTTCAAAATCAATCTGGCCAGCTGTCCGGTTTGTTTTGAAAGATAAGCTGTGAAATACTCATTCTCAATATCCAAACCATAGCCTTCGCCTGTAACCTTCAAATCAGATTGATAATTGGGTAGTTCTGCATCCGGGTTACCGTAAAAAATGAAGTAGCTGCGCTTTTCTTTCCCTTGATTATCTGCAAGAAACAACAGTTTACAGATCTTTTCAGCTCCTCGTCTAATTTCTGAAAAAACCTGTGATATTACCTCGGTCAAAACACCATCCTTTATTTCTGCAACCCGGATCTCACGGGCCAGTGAGGCAGTTTGGGTTGCCTGGAAGCTTAGTAAAACCTCAACTGGTTCTGCTTTACGCTGTATACCAACCTTCTCTTCTAGATTCACAACTTTATAATACTTCCAGCCCTTTGCCCAGTTCTTCCAGGCAGCTGGAAGTGAAGCAACAGTTCCAAATTGATTTGCACCAAGCAATGGGGTTCCCAAGTCTTCGTAATCAGCCTGTGCCTGTAGTTCAGAAATTCGAAGTGAATTCGTTAATGCCCTGGCAAGGCGATAATCCTTCTTATCCCATGCCTTCTGAAGCATTTTCATTTTATCTTCAAAACTATCCGACTGACTAGAAACCGATTCTGTCATTGAAACAGATTTTTTAACAAAATCCTCAATAGCTGTCTTTCCATCTGCTTTAGTACCAAGCGGCAAACTAATTCCGGCAAGGCCCATTAAGCCCATACCCAGAAATTTACGACGCTTTATTCCATCAGAATTTAGAGTTTCAGACAGTTTTTCAGGAGTTTCTTCAGAGAAAAATCTTTCTGAAGATGATATTCCAGAGTCTGATTCCCTAAGAACTGATCCTGATTTAGATGGACTATTTTTTTTCACTTTTGAAATATTAAAAGCATTTTATTTTTAAACCAAAATCCGGCATTTTAATTTTTTAATTTATATCCCTAATTTTTTACGACCTTCTTCAGAGATGAAATTTGAATTCCATTCCGGATACCAGGTTTGATCCACAATAACTTTTCGAACGCCGGGAATTTCAGTCAGAGCACCCATAATTGTTTTAGAAACAGTTCGGTGAACTACACTTGAACCCCAAATAAAGAAGCTTGACAAAGGTCGGCCCCTATGTGGCATGGTCATCAGCACTTTAACAATACCATCATCATCCATTGAAAGATTATAAATGTATCCCAGCTCAACAATATTCACATCAGCGATGTATAACTGCTGATCTTTACAATTCCGCAATGCATCCCACAAAACCTGTTTTGGAATCTGTCCATTCTGTGCTTCACCTTCACGGGCAAGCACCCTTTTATTTTCTTTTGCCGCTACTCCGGCAGGCAAGGCAGCCTGAAAGGTAGAAATAGGACTTAATAATTCTTTTCTTAATGCTTCAATTTTAGCCGGCCCATCCGCTTCTGTAAAGCCAATGGTTACATATGCATTCTTTTGATGAAGAACCGCTCCTTCCGGAACAAGTTGATTTCTTTCGAGTGGATAGCGTGACCAGGTTGTTCCATGCCAGTTGTAGTATAAGAGCGAATGGCCTGCATGAAGGAATTTCGGTATTTCTTCTGCAGAATGTTCTAAATACAATCCGATAAATGAATCCTTTGAATCCTTATTATAGTAACCAAATGCTTTAACACTGTGTTCATTTGCCTTATCAATTTCACCAAATTTCAGCTTTTCATCTGCTCCCATCCATAAACTACCGGTAAAAGGCTGTCCGGTAAAAACCCATTCATCATCTCTGAGAGCGGTAGAAATAAATTGTTTAACAGCTTTCATTTTACCAAACTTATGGAAGAAAGGCAATCCGGCATAAAACCGATATTCAATATCAATATTCAAACGGGAAGGATTATAGATAGGATGCAAAGCCGAATGCGGGAAGCCCCAGCGTCGCACAATTGTACAAATTGGACCGCGGATAATTTCGTAATCCGGACATTCTCCCCAGTACTGAATTCTAACCTTCATGAAATTATCTTCAGTAACATAATCATGAGCCCAATCAATACAGGTAGTTTCACCATGTCCGGGACCGCCGGCATATAATTCAACGCCATGTTCTCTCTTGACTAACATTCGTTCCAATTGTCCCGTTTGTTTGGAAAGAGAAGCAATGAAATATTGATTTTCTATTTTTAAATGATATCCTTCTCCGCTTACTTCAAGATCTGAAGTATACTCAGGTAACTCGGCATCTGGATTGCCAAAAAATACCAGATAATTACGCTTTTCTCCGCCTTGATTATCAGCTAGGAACATTACTTTACATAATCTCTCAGCACCTCTTCTTACAACTCCATAAACCTGAGAAGTTACTTCCTTAATTTGACCATTATATATTTCAGCAACACGAATTTCTCTGGCAAGGGATGTAACTTGTTCTGATCGGAAAGCTAATAAAACCTCTACAGGTTCGGCATTCCTTTTCATACCGACTTTCTCTTCCAATCCAATAACCTTATAATACTTCCAACCATTCGCCCAGGTTTTCCAGGCAGCAGGAAGAGTGGCGACAGAACCAAACTCTGACGAACCTACCAATGGTTTTCCAGGGTCTTCATCTTCAATTTGTGCCTGAATGCCGGTATTGCGCAATGAATCGCTTAATGAACGAACCATTCGGTAATCCTTTTCTGCCCAGGCCTTTTCGATTAATTTTATTTTGGTTTCGAAGGTGTCAGACTGCTTTTTAAAAAGTTCAGTTTCTTCTGCGATAACCCCTTTCACAAAATCCTCAACAACATTATTTTCACTTGCTCTTGCACCGTAAGGTAAACTCAAACTGGCCATACCCAACAAACCCATTCCTAGGAATTTTCTTCGTTTCAGTTGTCCGATTTCAGAAATATTTTTATCATCGACAGGTTGTTCAGAATGATTTATATTTTCTGTTTCATTACTTCCATTTGAAAGTCCATGATTTAATGAGGAGGAGGTATTTTTTGAAGATTTTATCATAGGATAAAATTTTTATTAGGATTAAAAAAATAGTCTAATTATAATTTGAAACACTGCCAATCAGAACAAAGGAAGAGAGTCTACATTATCCAAGTTCACAAAATATTTAAGCAAAAAGAAATAAAAAATTAACATCAAAAACACAATAAGACTTAATTAGGGCATACCTGCTTTCGCAGGTATGCCCTGGTATTATAATGATGCATTTTAAGAAATAAGTAACCTGCTATATGGTTCCTTATTTTGATTTTGATTTATCCCACCACAAACGGGTAGCCACATTATCAGGACCGCCTAACAATACTACAGCTGCCTTAACTGCCGGGGCATTTGCAAGGAGTTCTCTATCCAGGAAGGATATTCTCCGGATCATTTTATCTGGCTCAATATCAGGATTTTGAGAATTCAATAAAGGGTAAAATTTAGGATAACCTGATCTTCTGATATTAGCCCAGGCCTCATGACTTTCTGGCCAAAGCGCAATCCATTTCTGTGTTCCTATTTGCTCACGTTGTCTTTCAACATCAGTACTTTCAAAACTTACTGGTATGTCAGTCAAAGGTGGGGTAGGAAACACATTATTAGGTGCAACAGGTAAACTTGTACCATTAATATAAGCAGAAATGACTGGAGCACTGGTAATGCCATGTTCACGTAAGGAAGTTTCAATCCCCATATCATACATCGCTTTCGCAGTTCCACCCATTGCCCAACCATTCAATGCACCCTCAGCTCTAAGGAAATAAGCTTCTGAAGCGTAGAAAATAGCTTGTGGTGTGGTAGTCATAGCTGTAGGCTGATACCTTGGACCAACCCATGAATTATTATTAACACTATTTGGAACCATATTTTGCTGAGCTACGGACATTCCGTTTCTAACACCACGGAACTTTCCATCAGTTAATGCGGGAGCCCAAAATACTGGAAGCCTAGGGTCATTATAACCAACTAATAAGCTCTCCATAGAGGTACTCATTCTGGAACCATTTCTACCCATGAAGTTAGCGAGTCCATGGTTGAAATCTGCATTCGTTGCAAAATAAGCTCCATCTGAAACCTGAGTCATCACTCCGCCAGTAATTGCCTTTTCAGCTTCCTGTTTTGCTCTTGCAGGTTCTACATCCGAAATCCTTAAAGCTATACGCAGACGTAATGTATTTCCAAATCTTAACCATTTTGCATTATCTCCATTATAGACACGATCTGCTGTTGCAAATGAAGGTTTGGTTAAATTAGCACTCAGAGCTGCTGTTGCTTCATCCAGTTCCTTGAAAAAATCAAAATAGATACTTTTTTGATCATCATAAGGCACACTTTCAGCATCTATTCCGATCTTAGAATATGGAATCGGACCCCATTGGTCAGTCACGCGAAGAAAACAAAAAACTTTCCATATTCTGGCAACCGCATTCATACTCGGTTCTTTTCCACCTTTTGTTGCCTCAATAATATTTACTAATCTTGGCATAGCACCCACATAGGTTCCCGGCCAAATATCCTGCCATCTCTGTACAATTACATATCTGTGAGACTCCTGATTGGTGTTAGTACTGGCAAAATGTTGGGAATATACTCCTGGAAACAAAAGCATACTTGTTTCATTATAACCGATTCCTCCTCCGCTAACTAATGCTCCTGTAAATAAAGTACGCAAATCCGGGGCTGTTAATTCCAACAAACCATCTGGTCTTTTATTTATTTCATCGAATTTTTCAGTACATCCGGTCAATATGACAATTGGTGCTAATAATAGCATCACCCTGCTGCACCATTTGATAAATAATGTTTTTTGAGTTTTCATTGTATTAAATTTATAATTAACACTAATATTTATTTAAAGGCCAATTAGCTTTTAAAATGTTGCATTTAGGCTAAGACCAATGTTCCTTGTTGTAGGCAAGGAGTTATATTCCAAACCGCCTCTATTGGTCACTGCGGTAGCAATTTCAGGATCGTAAGGAGCGTCTCTCATTAAGAACAAAAGATTTCTTCCTACAAGAGACAATCTTGCATTTTTAACAAAACCTGTTTTTTGAACCAGCTTATTAGGTACTTTGTAACCAAACACCAATTCTCTAACCCTAAGATTAGTCGCAGAGAAAGCATAAAAATCCTTTACCGGTGTTCTGTTACCCAGTGATTGCCAATACTGTTCACCAGTAATACGGGCAGTATTTTGCACCCCTGTAAGAGTTACAGCATCAAGTACAACTCCAGTTTCTCTAAATTCAGTGGATCTTTTTGAATTACCGCTCATATCCATTGCTGCTTCTGTACCAGCTACAACTGTACCACCATTCCGGTAATCCAATAAGAAACTAAAATTTAGATTTTTAAAACTGAATGAATTGTTAACACCTAGCTGATATTTAGGGTTATAATTTCCAGCGTAAACATTCTTAGGTGAAATGAGTGGCACTCCGGTCGCACTAACCAGTCTTCTACCCTGGGCATCCCTTCTCCACTCTGCCATATACATTTTACCAAAGGACTGACCTTCTTCTACCGTTTGTAAACTCTGTCTGTCATCACCTAAAATAGCTGTTTTTAAGCGGGGAGATAATTCAATCACCTTATTAATATTTCTTGAGAAGTTCAAATTCACATCCCATGAAAAACTCTTAGTTCTAACTGGAGAACCTGACAACATAACCTCAAATCCTGAATTCTGAATTAATCCGGCATTGATATACTGTGAGCTAAACAGAGTAGCATTTGGAACCGCTAATGCAATTAACTGGTTTTCAGTATCTGATTTATAATAAGTTACATCTAAACCTAAACGATTAGTGAAAAATCTCCAGTCCAAACCTGCTTCAAAGGATGTAGTAATTTCCGGCTTGTAATTTCCAAGAGATCTTAGCGTAGGGGTATTTACCACGCCACCTGCACCAATTGTGAAATAATTATTAGTCAAATATTGCTGTCCACCGAAACCAGCTTTTGCGTAGGTAGTCCTAAGCTTGCCATAAGAAATCCAGCTAGGTAAATCAATCATATCAGTTATAATTGCTGTCAAACCCACTGATGGATAGAAATAAGACTGATTCTCCTTTGGTAAAGCGGAAGACCAATCATTTCTGGCAGTAATATCCAGATATAGGTAATCTTTAAATGATATAGTTGAAGTACCATATACAGACTGTATTTCTGGAGTCTGGCCAACAAGGTTTGTTGTCCTTGGATTCTTGGCATTTTGCATAAAGAAAAAGTCCAGTTTATTCAGACCATTCGCATTGGTATTTATTGATTCAAACTTGGTTTCTTGAATTGATCCTCCCAGGTAACCGGTTAAATTAAAATTCCTGTTGATATCCTTTTTAAATGAGAGTAAAGCATCCACATTGGTGAATGTTCTGTTCCCATTATAAATCTCAAAGTAGTTACCATTTCCTGAAAGTTCATAAGAATCATTATGCATTCTATTCTCAGTATTCTCGTCAGTTCTGTCCATACTTCCACGAACCATGAAATCAAGCCAGTTATTAAACTTATACTTTGCCTGTACCAGTCCAATCATACGTTTCTTTTGTTCATAGAAAACCTGCCTATTCATTTTCCAGTATGGATTTGATAAATATATTGATCCGGGCAGCCAATAGCTTTGTCTGAGATTACCCAGAGCATCTGTATATTCGAAATCCTGCATTTGGCTAAGTGGAATAGAAGCCGGAGAAAGATAAATACTTCCAGTTACATCATTTCTTTCACCTGTAAATGGTTTATTATCAACATCTTCAGCGATGTAGCTTAATTTGGTAAAGAATGAAAGTTTGTCTGTAATCTGATTGTCTATTTTAAAATCAACATTATGTCTGTCGTAAACGTGATTTGGCAGAATACCTTTTGCATTGGTATTTCCGTAAGAGAAATAAGTTTGCATCTTATCCCCACCACCACTAATACCGATGGTATTTGTCAAACTTGATCCATCACGGAAAAAGTTCTTTAAACGATCAGGATCTCCTTGTAATGGTATTTGTTTACCATTCCATAAGGTTGCAGTTTGACCGGTCATTCTAGGACCGTAACTGGTTTCAACACTTGAATTATAAACCCCGCCTGCACCCTGTGCGTATTCTGATTGGGTTTCAGGTAAAAGAAAGGGACGGTCAATGGTAGAATTACCGGTATAATCAACAGTAATCTTACCAGCCTTTCCTTTCTTGGTTGTGATAATGATCGCACCATTTTGTCCTAAACTTCCGTATAAGGCCGCAGCAGAAGCTCCTTTAAGCACAGTCATGGATTCTATATCATCACTGTTCAACATACCGATACCATCACCACCATCTCTACTTCCATGTGTACCTCCAGTTCCTATCTCACGTGTACCGTTATCCATGGGAACACCATCAATCACATATAAAGGTTGGTTAGAACCGAAGATTGAACGTTGACCACGTAAAACCACATTTGAGGAACTACCCGGACCTGTAACGTTCTTGGTAATAGTAACACCGGCTACTTTTCCAGCCAGCGAATTAATCAGGTTTGTTTCTTTTGCCTGATTAAGATCAGCTGTTTTAACCGTCTGGGCAGCATAATTTAGCGACTTAGATGATCTTTCGATACCCAAAGCGGTAATAACTACCTCACCAAGCATTTGAGCATCCTCAAGCAATGTTACTTCAATAGTTGTTCTGCTATTAACAGTAACTTCCTGACTTACATAACCGATATAGCTAAAAACCAGAACAGCATTATCCGGAGCATTCAATACAAAACTTCCCTGAACGTCGGTAGTAGTTCCAACAGAGGAGCCTTTAACACGAACACTTACTCCAGGAAGAGTCTCTCCTTTAGAATCAACAACTTTACCCTTGATATCTACTAAAAGAAAGCTTGAATTTTTTAAAGCCTTTTTTTCTTTTAGAGATAATTTTTGGCTGATAACAATGGTCTTATTTTCAATGCTATAATCCAATGGTTGATCATCAAACAGAATTGCTAATGCTTCTGATAATTCGGTATCAACAATCTTGAGTGTTACCGGCTTGGCAGTCTTTAACAGATTCAAATCGTAAAAAAACACATAGCCCGTTTGCTGTTTGATTGTTGAGAAAAACTCTTCAAGAGGTGCCTGTTTGCCTGTAAGAGTTACTTTTTGAGAATATCCCTTAGAATAGACATTCATCAGTGCAACTAAAATTAATATGAACGTGAGTTTCATAATCCGTCCGATTTGTTTGTAAAGCGATTTTTTTACCAGATTACCAGCTATCTGGTTTTGTTCTGTCTGATTAAGTAAATCTGAATCTAGACATACTTTTGACCGAGTATCGATATTACAATACTCCTTATTTGTAAGAGAATTCATACATTTGGTTGTTTTGTTAATAAATAATCTTTGTGCATCAATTTTTATTTAAGCTAAACAGTGACCAGAGGCGCTCCAACGCTTCTGGTTTGTTTTTTGTTCTTTCGTAGATCTTAAGGCATTACTATAACCTCCCTTCCCTCTAAACGAAAATGAACTTTTGTTTTTTCTAATACTTTAAGTACTTGTAATAGACTTAAATTTCTTTCAATTTCTCCTCCAAATCTATAATTTGGAAGATTTCCTTCATAAACTACTGAAACATCATACCAGCGTTCAATCTGTCTCATCACAGTTTTTATATCTGCCTCATCAAATTGAAAATAGCCCTCTTTCCAAGCAACGGCTTCATTAGTATCTTTCAAATTGATCACGTCAATCTGTTCACTTAATTGAGATTGTTCTCCGGGTTTTAATAATTGAGAAATATTGGTCCGTAAATCAGATACTCGAACACTGCCCTGAAGTAAAGTTGTGTTGACAGTTGGTTCATCCAAATAGGCATTGATGTTAAAATGAGTACCAAGTACCTGCACAACCTGATTTCTTGTGTTTACCTCAAAGATTTTAGATTTATCATGAGATACCTCAAAGTAAGCTTCCCCCTTCAGTTCAACCTGCCTCTTGGATCCATTGAACACTGTTGGAAAACGAAGTGATGAAGCAGCATTCAACCACACCTTACTTCCATCTGGTAACACAATTTGGAATTTCCCCCCTTTAGGTGTTTCTATTGTATTATAAATAACTGGCACTTGCTGATCTTCTGTTAACGGATCTTTTACATCGTTGATGAAGGAATAAATTACTTCACCTTGTGCGGCCTTGAGCACGCTATTACCTCCCTGATTGGCAAGAATACCATTCTTAGCATCATCTAAAATGATTTTCGAGCCATCTCCAAGAGTGAGTATTGCTTTATTTTCACCTGCCTCGATATCATTTACAGTAACTGATTCTTCCTTTTCAACATCAGAACGGGGAGATACTCTGTTTAAGGGAATATCACTTTTAAGCTTAGTCGACACCTTTTCTGCTACATATTGATGTTTCTCATCAGATTCTGACGAGAAAAAAAGACTAAAACTGATGACGGCAATAATTATTGCTGCTGCAGCAGCAAACCAGTTTTGAAAATTATTCGAGGAAGATAAAGAAGGCTCAGATATAGTATGATTAATCTGAGAGAAGATTCTTTTTTTAAGCTCCTGATCATTTTCAGCATAATCCCGGGGAATATAAATATCATTCTCCTGAGCATTATTGTACCATTGGAAAAGCTCCTCGCTTTCCTCTTCACTTATGCTGTGATTAAGCCATTTTTCGGCTAATTCCTGATATCGCTCGTTTGAACTTAAAGGTCTCATCAATGGGGTATTTAAATACATGTCCCCCAACTTGCACAAATCCCTTAGTACATCTGAAAATATTTTTTAATGAATCAAAGAAAAACCTGACCCAGGCCTGTTCTCAAAGATTTGAGGGCTTTTCCTATATGGGCTTCAACAGTTTTTTCTGATATTCCGAATTCCTGAGCAATTTGCTTTTGAGAATAACCTTCTTCACGACTTGCTTTATAAACCAGGCGGCATTTTTCAGGTAGTTTTGCGACTAAAATTTCAAGTCTGGAACGTAATTCAACAAATTCAAACCAATCATCAGTTGAATTGGCTGTTAAAGGAAGTAAATTTTGACTGTGAACAGCATACTTATTGTATTGATTACGCTTGGCCAAAACCTTTATCACACGATATTTTGCTGAAACAGATAAATACGCATTGAGGTTTGAAGTAATCACAATTTCCTCTCTCCTGTTCCAAAGAGAAATAAAAATATCCTGAACAATTTCTTCAGCCTCTTCAAGCTGTCCGATCTTATTAGAGGCAACTGTGAAAATACTTTTCCAGTACCTGTTGTAAATTTCAGCAAAAGCGGATCTGTCACCTGATTTTAAAAGATCAAGTAGTTCACAATCAGAATATGCTAAATAAGCAGACATATTGTACTAATATAATTGAAAATTATAATAAAAAATGTAATGTTTAAAATAAAAATAATCTATCTAAAACAAGTCGTGTAATTTAAAATTCATCTTTACTTAGTGTAAAAACTACACCAATTAGACTAATACCAGTTAATTAAATGCACTAATATTTTCTCTAAAAGCAAATAAAATACAATCTATTCAGATGCTTTAAATTTCATTAATCATTAATTCAATGCTTTAAAATACATAATCCAAAAAAAATATGTTCAAAATGAAAACACATTTGTAAACTACCTTAGTGTTTCTTTTGATACTTTTCCTTAGCCAAGAAGCGGGATGGTTTTTTCGAACAACAGCTAGGCACAGTATTCTTAAATTTCACTTCTTTGGCTTGAACAAGATTAACCCTTCGTTCAGGAACATCCTCAGAACATGAAAGAGTAATTAACATAACTGCTAAAACCCCTACCACATTTTTCAATAAAGTCCCGTATTTCATCTTTAAATACTATTTAACACATCTGAAACCCAGATTACTCATTCCTGAATCAGGAGAACTTTTCATCCGACGGGCAACACGATATCCTGAGCAATAACTTTCATTACACATAAAAGAACCTCCTCTAGAAACCCTTTTGGGAGTATAAGGCTCATCAGGATCAAAGCTATCTGCCGGACCCTGAGGGTTTTTTATTCCCTCGGACTTGTTTATGGTCTGATAATAATCATTTCGATAATTATCATAACACCACTCCCAAACATTTCCGGCCATATCATACAAACCGTATCCATTTGGTGCAAATGATTTGACTGGTGCAATCCCTGAGAACGTATCAAATGCAGTGTTCATGTAAGGAAAGTTACCTTCCCAGGTGTTTGCTTTAGCCTTTCCTTTGTTAATATGTTCATCTCCCCAAGGATAAATTTTATTAAGCAATCCACCTCTTGATGCAAATTCCCATTCTGCTTCTGTGGGTAAACGTTTTCCAGCCCATTTGCAGTAAGCCATCGCATCATCCCAGCTAATGTGAATTACGGGGTAATTTCCCTTACCATTAATATTACTTCCGGGCCCCTCAGGATGCTTCCAGCTCGCCCCTGGCATCCAGGCCCACCATTGGGAATAGTCATTCAGATCAACTTCTTTTGATGGAGGAGAAAACACCAATGATGCTGCAACAAGCAGCGACTCTTCAGGTTTAGGAGTGTCGGGTGGTAATTGTTTTTTCAACTCCTCCCAATCGGGCTTACGCTCAGCAGTTGTGATGTAGCCCGTACTTGCAATAAATTTAGCGAACTGATCATTAGTTACTTCGTGCTGATCAATCCAGAACGGATCCAAAATTACTTTATGCTTCGGATACTCATCCGGGTCTGCCTGATTATTATCCGCACCCATCATGAATTCACCGCCGGGAATAGAAACCATTCCGACTTTGGAGGTATCCCCATTAAACTGAATCTGTTCCAGTGTAATATAGCCTGAATTAGTTTCATCAGGTTTATTATCAGCCAAGTTTGTTTTCCCATCCTGATTACAAGCAAAGCATGTAAAAATGCAAAAAAGGCCTAAATAAAGATTAAAAGATAACTTTGATGAAATACTAAACTTTATCACATTAAAAATCTTAAAACAAGCTAATCTTAAAGTCCCCATTTCATTTCCTTCAAATCTCCTATTTTAACATATCCATCCTTTTTAACTGAACCATCCTTAGCAATAGTATAACCCTTAGGCCCAGTATTAGACCAGGAAAGCTCCGGAACCCTGTCCTTTAATAAACTCCGCTGTTCTTTAATAATTGATTTGCTTGATGCTTTATAAGCGATATTTGTCCATTCATTCGGATCAACCTGATGATCATACAGTTCCTCAAAATTGATAAATGGATAATAGATATAACGATATTTTGTTGTTCTAATAGTGTACCCATCACCCGAATTAGCCCCACCCTGTTCATTCATAAAATAAGCTGTGAATGCAGGTTTATGATCAAATCGTTCAAGTTTAAGCATAGGAAGCAAACTTTCGCCATCACAATACTCCGGAATCTTCTCACCTGCGAGTTCAGCAAGCGTTGGAAAAATATCCATCATAGAAACCGGAACATGGGTGGTTGAGCCGGATTTAGTGACCCCAGGAGCAATGATAAACATTGGAGCTCTAGTTGAACGTTCCCAAAGTGTAAATTTTTCCCAATTTTCCTTTTCCCCAAAATGCATTCCATGATCAGACCATACCACCAGGATTGAATTATTCAGATAACCTGTTTTTTCCATGCCATCCAAAAATTTACCCAGCATTGCATCAGTAAAACTTACCGTAGCCATGTAGGCTTGCAAAACCTTCTTAAGCTGATTATTATCAGTTATAAAACGATGGAGTGCTCTTCTACCATGGATAAATGCATCCTCTAAATCATCCTCCTTCATTGGCAAATCCGGAATATTTTCCAAAGGGTACATATCAAAATATTTTTGTGGCACTTCCCAGGGATCATGAGGCTTAGTTAATCCTACCGCTAAAAACAAAGGCTTATCATGCTTTTGGCTCAACTCATGATTTGCCCATTCTGTAATTTGAAAATCAGCCATGTAATCATCATCAAATTTCATTGGGCCCCAGGTAAAATACTCAGGCTGTATACCTTTGAAGTTTTTTGGAGAAATTACCTCCTCAGGCGCTCTAACCTGAAATGGAACCGGAATTCTTAGACCAGGATAATAAAAATCCCATCCTTTAGCTTCAGATTGGTTTATTGTTGATCGAGGAGGCGATAACGTATGGTAGATCTTACCCCCAGCAAGTGTTTTATAGCCCTTTTCCTTAAAAAACTGTTCCATAGTAAGCAAGGTA
>JAURKO010000235.1 GCA_030831705.1 Daejeonella sp.
AAAAGAACTATCAGACTTAGTAGAAATACCGGCTTAAACTGAGCTATTTGATTCATCTAAAGATTCTTCTTAAAAATATAAATCGTTTTTGCAATCTATTATCGTTAATTCAATTACTACGTAAAGGTAGAGATACGACATGAATCTTGGATTTTTATGTGACAATAATTTTGTTGTTGTAAGTTTCAGGTAATGCTATTTATAGTTGTATCCAGTTAATAAGCACAATAGGCCCACTGTATCAAAAAGAAAGAGTCACGTTTGAAGTAACAGAATAATTCTCATTTGAATTATTATTAAACTCCCTCTCAGCAGCGACAAAAACCTTTCCTTCAATCCTGAATTGTAGCTTTTTACTAATTTTATAATCGAAATTTCCTGAAATTCCGGAAACCCTTATACCATTAAGGTTATTTGTTGGAATGATAATCCGGTTTTTATCATTATAGTATTCTCCTCTCATGGCTAGTTTGATTTGTTCGGTGACTGAATATCTCATGATCAATACAGGTGAATACCAAATGCCATAGTCTGCACTGTTGTATTTGTCGGAGCCTATATCAAAACCTGCAATCATACCCAGTTTTTTACTCATAGCAAATTGCATGTATAGATTATGAAAGGTTCGAAGAGCATTGAGATTGCTTTGGATATCTGAACCAGTGAAGTTGCTGTAATTAAGTAATAACTTTTCGGAAGGTTTATATAACACTTGAATTCCAAAGGAAGGTTTTTGGATTAAATTTAGTTTTTTAATCCTTTGCCATCCATTTAGAACAAAAAGTGCCGTGCTGAGGTTTCCATTTTTAGTTGAATAACCAAGTTTAACTCCTGTTTCGTAATAGGGAGAATTTTCAGCGTAAATACCTCTTGTTAAAGTCCAGCAGTCGGCACTGATTGCACTTTCAAATCCGATATGTGAAGGCAGAATACCCGCATCCAACCATAGGTTTTGTTCTTTTGACAATTTGATTCCTACGTTAGCTTCAAACAGATGCCGGGCCCAGGTAGGCTCTGCACTAAGATTGTATCTTGAATAATTCCCGGTCATCAAGCCTAAATTTGCTCTGAGATTTGTGGCCGAATAATTCGTTTTTAGTAGGATGAGGTTTGCATTGATCTCATTATGTCTTTTGTGATTATAAATAAAATCTGGTTTTTCATTATTGGCAGGTTTTGCAAAATCATAGCTGTAATATAATTCGGCATAAGCATTAAAAGTCAGATTTTTTAGCGAGTCATTCTGGGCAAATATCCATATTGATTGAAGTAATAAAACGATCAGTAATACTCCTTTCAACGGACTTGCTTTCATTTTTTCTTGAAATTAATTGAGTTTTTTTTCTTGAATTATGTGTAATTCTTGATTTATTTATGTTTTACAATAATTGAAATTTTAGATAATCCCCGATGCTATTAATCTTCCGATTGATTGAATAAAATTTGAAACTAATTCTTCATTTTATTAAAGTCCAATTTTTGAAATCACGGGTCAATAGTTGGTAACTTACCGCAAACCAGATTAGCACACAAGGCAGCGCCTTTAATGAATATGGTTTTATAAATTCATTCCGAATAAATTTTGGAAATAAATCAGAAGGTGAAAAACTAGTTAAGGCCATGGCAAAAATAAAAAGTACAATTTGCCAGATTTGAAAGGGTCTCTTTTGGACAACGAACCAGATAGCCACACCTGTAAAAGCAATAATATAAGTTGGTGATTCTGAACTAGTACTGAATATAACAGTAAATATTAAGGTGCTTGACAAAATTAATAATCGAAATACCGGCTCTTTATACTGACTAATCCGCAAATAAGGAAGTGCAAATAAAATAATACCGGCTCCCAAAAATGGCCAGTTTGGAATGTAAGGATTTCCGGATATTCTTCGTACCATCCCCATCAGACAAATATCCTGATCTGTAATCAGCGTACTATTCATTCGATTTTTTTCTGTAATAGCCTCAAACCAATCTTTGTAAGTTTGAATGATATAGGCAGGAGATGAAAATAGCATCGGAATCGAAAATGCTAGGGCGCCCCAAAATACCAGACCTGAAATAAGCGCTAATTTATTTTTCGAGAAAAAAAAGAAAGCTAGTCCGACAATTCCATAAAGCTTAATGAAAGTACCTATGACAATCATTAATGCTGCCCAAAAATCTTTTTTCTTGTCTATAAATGAATAGGTCAGTAGAATAATTGCTGTCATTGATGGATTAAACTGAGAGCTAAGAATTGATGTCAGATTCTCGTGTGCAGCAATAAGTAAAATTGCCAGGGTTATGCCCGATGGCAAGGGTAATTTTCTAATGGCATACAGGAGTATGAATGAGTTGAAAAATGTCCAGAGGGTATGACCCAGCCAGTTTGGGAGTACAGCAAAGGGGGCAATCAAAACGCTGAAAATTGGTCCGTATAAATTATAATGCTGAAAATTTTCTGGCTGGGGTAAAAATAAATTCTTCTGATCGATCAGACTGAAAAAAGTATACTTAAAAATGAGGAAGTTATTGTAGTTACCACCCTTTAAGATTTTAAGTAAAGCAAGGGCGCTGATCAGATACCATAAAGAGAAAATATAGATTTTCTTTTTGAATATAGTTTCAGTAAAAAAAGTGTTTAATGACTTTACCATCATCCTTTGTTTTTAGACAGTGATAGAAATATAGATACACCAAAGGGCAAATTAAACAGTTTAATTAAACTCAATTCCAAATTGAATATCTGGTACAGTATTCGGCTGATTAAACTATTCGTATGATGAAGCGTTGCATCTGAACCTGCTCCTTTCCTGATTAGGTTTTCAGGTATCATTTTACTCAATAATCTAAAAAGGGCAATGGGAATGAACAAAAAGGTATTATAAAAAGTGCTTCTGACTGGATTTAAACCTGCTTTTTTAACTAAATTTTTAAGATTTGTGAGTGTATAACGTCTATAATGATGGTTCACTTCATCATGTTGACTCCATAAGAACATATAAGCAGGAACAGTAAGCACTATCAGGCCTCCACTGTTACAAACTCTTTTCATTTCCTGAATACCCAGCAAATCATCTTCTACATGTTCAATGACATCAAAAGCACAAACAAGATCAAACTCATCATCTTTGAATGGTAAGTCCAGAATTGAGCCATTAATGATGGTCATATTAAATTGTTTTTTGGCATAATCGCAACAGTCCTGATCATACTCAAGCGAAGTAACTTTCCCGAATTTTGAAAGCATCTCACTGGTTTTACCGGTTGCTGCACCAATGTTTAGAATATTTAACTGTTTATTTTCAGAGCTTTCAATGCAACTTGTAATCAGTTTGATGATGATTTTACCTCTAACTTTGAACCACCAGTGTTCTCGTTCTAATTGAGCATATTCTTTGTAATAATTAATATTCATAAGGGCATTATTCCTGGCGAATCGTTATAAATTTAATCTGTTCAGACAGAATTTGGCTTAAATACAACCTGAACATACAATTACGGCATTAAATTAAAAATCTTAATCTGTTATTCGCTTTTTAAAATAATAATAAAACGGGACACCGCTAAGAACAAGCATTATTCCTGTCAAAGATTGCTGAGGTTGAACCCAGATCGTGTTGATTGTTAGAGCTATAGAAAATAATAGTAGTACAATTGGAACGAATGGGTATCCTGTTACCCTTACCTGAATTAATCCTTTTCTTTTCAACCGTAGCACAGCGAAAGCAAGAAATCCATAAAACACGAAATTCAGAAAGATGACCATATTGGTGAGTGTATCGAAAGATCCCGAGATTAACATAAAACAACCCAGAATCATCATGTAAATTAAAGAAACATGAGGTGTTCTGGACCGGGGGTGAACTTTCTTTATATGGCTAAAAAGGTATCCTTGCTGCGCCATACGATAGAATTTACGGGGAGAAGAAACAATATTACTGTTCAATGCACCGAAAACACAGATGATCAGCAGTACTATCAACAGTATTTTTCCGAAAGCGCCTAGCAAAGTCTCTGCCACTACAAATGCACCGATTTGATTTACATCTATGGCTCTGATTTGCTCAATGCTGAGCACTTTCATATAAGTATAGTTAAGAAGTGTATAAACCAATGCTACAAGAGATAAACCAATTGTTAGGGCAAGTGGGAGGTTACGCCTTGGATTGATGATCTCACCTGAAATGTTAGTAGCTGTTTCCCATCCATTATAAGCCCAAAATGCACTAAGCATTGCTGCAAAAAATGCGCTGTAAAAGAGCAGTCCTTCCGGAAGATTTACGGTATTGAGTATGGCTTTAGTACTTTCTATCTCCTGCCCTGAATAAGCAAATCCCACAATAATCAGAATTGAAATACCCAAAATTTTAGCGCTGGTAATTATAGAATTAAAAACACCACTTTCACGTGATCCCAAAGAATTCACGCCGGTAAGTATGATAATTGCAAAAATTCCAATAAGTTTCACACCAGAATTTGCGAACGGGAAAATGAACCCTCCAATTGAAAAATCTTTCCAGGTGTCAAGTGGTTTTGGCAGTGGTATAAAGGAATTGATAATTTCACCAAACAAAAAGGCGAGGGCTGCAATTGCTGCCGGACTGATAATTATAAAATCTGCCCAGCCTGAAATAAATGCAAAAAAATTACCAAATGATATGCGGAAATATTCATAAAGTCCTCCTGACTCTTCAGTCAGTGAAGCCAAAGCACTCACCGTAAATGCAGCAAATAAACTGATTACGCCGGCAAGGATCCATGCCATTAGAATCGCAGTTTCACTTAGCCCGGTTTGTGCCATTGGGACTATTTTTTTAAATACGCCACTCCCAATAACTATCCCTACCACCATCAAGGTGCTCGCGAAAAGCCCTAAGGTTCTGTTCAGTGATGCTTCAGTTTTTACTTTTTCACTCATTAGATTAGAAGGAGATTTTATTTTGTGTTCCAGGCTTTTGCTTTAAAATAAAGCTATGTGAAAATTAGACAGAAAAAGCAATTTAAATAATTTATTGGGTAAAACAATAAACAGTAAATAGAAAGCTTGCGGTGATGAGAGTCTGTGATTTTAACTGAACACAAGCTTTAAAAGACATTTATTTAAAACCAACTTTCTCATTTATATTAAAAATATTAATAACAATAAGTTTAGATTCTTTGCTGCTGATAAGTTTTAAAATCCATAACCCTGGACATTATTTAACTTAATAGTAGCCAATTCTCAAGATATTCTACCCTTTCAATAAAACTTCTATATTAAAAAATTGTAATATTATACCCTCACTATTGCATATTTCATTAAATTTTTCGTTTTTTTGTACAAATTTTCAATGCTAATACACTATTAAAACAATGAATAGTTTAAACTACCAGGTCAATACAAAATCATTAATCCAAGCGGGTTATGTGAGGAGTATTCTTTGTAGTAATTTTAGGCCTGAGAAGTTAGTGTTGCATTTCCGACGACCCTTTATGCCGCGGACTTGAATCTTGGCAATAACCCCTAGTTAGCCGGAACATTCCTTCCGGGAAATCAATCAGATTATTTACAAAAGGAAAGAAAAACGTTTCTTTTTTCCGATTCAAAACCGGATTTTTTCTTTAAATCAATGAAAGAAAGCGAATTTGTTGTCATCCCGGCAACAGAACAACATATTGAATACGCAACACAGATTTGTGATGAGATGGCAGAATCTGCCAAGGCCCGAGGTACAGGTATAGCCAAACGCACGCCAGAGTATATTACCTCAAAAATGCTTGAAGGCAAAGCTGTTATTGCACTCCACCAAGATGGAACCTGGGCTGGCTTCTGCTATATTGAAACCTGGAGCCACGGAACTTTTGTAGCTAATTCCGGACTTATAGTGAATCCCACCTACCGAAATCGGGGGCTAGCAAGAATGATTAAACGTGCAGTCTTTGAGCTCTCCCGGAAAAAATATCCAAAGGCTAAAATTTTTGGTCTGACTACAGGTCTTGCTGTGATGAAGATCAACTCAGAGCTTGGCTATGAACCAGTTACTTATTCTGAACTAACTCAGGATGAGGATTTTTGGAAAGGCTGCCAGAGTTGTGTGAACTATGATATCTTGAAGAGTAAAGAGCGTAAAAACTGTATGTGTACAGCTATGTTGTGGGATCCTGAAGAAAAGGTCAAAGAGATTGAACGCAAAATGAAAGAACAAGAAGATCGTTTAAAAATTGAGGCCGTAGAGCGGTTAAGTAAAGTTGCCCGCAAACAAACTCTTTTTGAACGTCTTGAGGAAAAATTACGCAATTCATTAAAAATGATTGCAACGATAGGTACATTATTCGTTAAACTTTTACAAAATTAAATGATGAAGAAGAAGGTTGTTTTAGCTTTCAGCGGAGGTTTAGATACTTCCTTTTGCTGTATTTACTTATCAAGAGACCGTGATCTGGAAGTGCATTCAGTGATTGTGAATACCGGTGGTTTTTCGGAGGAAGAGCTTAAGCAGATCGAAAAGCGTGCTTATGCATTGGGCGTTACTTCTCATGCAGTTGTTGACGAAACGCTGAACTATTATGAAAGTTGTATCAAATATCTTATCTACGGTAATGTACTGAAGAATTCTACTTACCCTCTTTCGGTAAGCGCCGAGCGGGTAAGCCAGGCAACTGCTATTGCCAATTACGTGAAATTAATTGGTGCTGATTATGTTGCTCATGGAAGCACCGGAGCAGGGAATGATCAAGTACGATTTGACATGATATTCAATATTATGATCCCTGGGTTGGAAATTATTACCCCAATCCGTGACCTGAAGTTAAGTCGTGAGGCAGAGATTGAATACTTAAATAAACATGGTGTTGAATATACTGCCGAGAAAGCGAGATACTCAATCAATAAAGGTATCTGGGGTACTTCGGTTGGAGGTAAAGAAACTCTGACTTCAAATGAAACCTTACCTGAAGAAGCATGGCCTACGCAAGTAACACAAACCGAGCCCCGTAAACTGGAACTTGAATTTGAACAAGGTGAATTGGTAGGAATTAATGGAGAAAGCTTATCACCAGTTAAAGCCATACAGAAACTACAGGAAATTGCACAACCATACGGTATTGGACGGGATATTCATGTTGGGGATACCATTATTGGGATCAAAGGTCGTGTAGGTTTTGAAGCAGCAGCTCCTATGATCATCATTAAGGCACACCATACACTTGAAAAGCATACCTTGACCAAATGGCAGCTGAGCTGGAAAGACCAGTTATCAAGTTTCTACGGCAACTGGCTTCATGAAGGGCAGTTCCACGATCCAATCATGCGTAACATTGAAGCATTTTTAAGCGATACTCAGAAAACCGTTAGCGGAAAGGTATTTGTGAAGCTTCATCCATACCGTTTTGAGATCGTTGGTATTCAATCGCATAATGATCTGATGTCCAATAAATTCGGAAGCTATGGTGAGATGAATAACTCATGGTCGGGAGAGGATGTAAAGGGTTTCTCAAAAATATTTGGTAACCAGACGATGATTTGGCATCGGGTACACGATAAAAAATAAAATAATGGGAACTATCAAAATAGGAATCGCAGGTGGAGCTGGATATACCGGTGGAGAATTGCTCAGAATACTGATCAACCATCCCCAGGCAGAAATTTGTTGGGTACACAGCCACAGTAATGCCGGTAAGCCGCTTGCTGATGTGCATTCTGATCTTTTTGGTGATAGCGATCTGAAGTTTACAGATTCCATTTCTCAGGATATTGATGTGCTTTTCCTTTGCCTGGGTCATGGTGATGCAAAAAAATTCCTTGACTCACATGAAATTGCTCCCAGCATAAAAATAATTGATCTTTCTCAGGATTTCAGGTTAAACACCAATGCTAAACATTTAGGCAGATCCTTTGTTTATGGCCTACCTGAATTAAATAGGGAAGCCATAAAAAAAGCTCATAACATTGCTAATCCCGGTTGTTTTGCCACCTGTATTCAAATTGGCTTATTGCCCCTTGCATCTGTTGGACTGTTGACCGATGAAGTACATATCAACGCAACTACAGGTTCTACCGGGGCAGGACAGAGCTTGAGTCCTACTTCCCATTTCAGTTGGAGAAACAATAACCTGTCTGTTTATAAAGCTTTTGAACATCAGCATCTGAATGAGATAGGTCAAAGTTTAAATCAGTTGCAGAATAACTTTAATCA
>JAURKO010000236.1 GCA_030831705.1 Daejeonella sp.
GTATGGCCTGCAGTAGTGGAAGCTTCGTTTTGTATTGATTTTTTGGTTACTTTTTCATCAAGGAAAAAGCAACTAGGCCCCCGCGGCTATGAGCGGTTTTAAATTCGCCTGTGGTTGGTGTTTTACTTTTACAAGTCTAAAGAAAAATACCAACCAAAGGGGAAATAGACTACAATTTCTTCCCGGAAATACTCCGTAGGAAAGGGCTGAACTAGCCTATAAAACACAGGTATTGGTTTTCCAAAATCAATAATCTTTGATCAAGAGCATTTACCAATCTGTTTTTGATCAACATTTTCCTCTTAATTTTATCGAACTGAGGTGAACTTAAACTCCTCTTCAAATCTATTTTCAGAAATATTGCAGGTTATTTTTGAGATAATTCAAATTTTTTTGCGTTTTCAATACCCCTAACTGTTCATTTTTAAGGTCGTTTTATGTAACTTCGCTCGCAGTTATAATTGGAAATTAAATTAAAATCAAGCAAATAACATGGCATTTGATTTAGACATGATCAAAAAGGTTTATGACAATTACGGTCCGCGTCTTGCGGCTGCACGTAAAGTTGTTGGTAAGCCACTTACCCTAACAGAAAAAATTCTATACGCCCACTTATGGGATGGTAACGCAACTGAAGCTCATGAGCGCGGAGTAACTTATGTTGACTTTGCTCCAGACCGTGTTGCAATGCAGGATGCAACCGCCCAGATGGCTTTGTTACAATTTATGCAAGCTGGCAGACCAACGGTAGCTGTGCCTTCAACGGTACATTGCGACCACCTGATCCAGGCGAAAATTGGTGCTGATGAGGATTTGGCAACTGCCAACACTCAAAATAAAGAAGTTTATGACTTCCTGGCTTCCGTATCAAATAAGTATGGTATCGGATTCTGGAAACCAGGAGCAGGTATTATCCACCAGGTAGTTTTAGAAAACTATGCATTCCCGGGTGGTATGATGATTGGAACCGACTCTCATACACCAAATGCAGGTGGTTTAGGCATGATTGCCATCGGCGTTGGTGGTGCAGATGCCTGCGATGTTATGGCAGGTTTAGCATGGGAATTAAAATTCCCTAAGCTTATTGGTGTAAAATTAACAGGTAAACTTTCAGGTTGGGCTTCTGCGAAAGATGTAATTCTTAAAGTTGCAGGCATTTTGACTGTGAAAGGTGGAACAGGAGCAATCGTTGAATACTTCGGTGAAGGTGCAAGATCACTTTCTGCAACCGGAAAAGGAACAATTTGTAATATGGGTGCAGAAATTGGTGCTACCACTTCTGTGTTTGGTTACGATGATAAAATAGCTACTTATTTAAAAGGTACAGAGCGTGCAGAAATCGCAACACTTGCTGATCAGGTTAAAGAACACCTGACTGGTGATGAAGAAGTATATGCCAATCCTCAGAAATACTTCGATCAGGTGATTGAAATTGATCTTTCAACACTTGAACCGCATATAAACGGTCCATTCACTCCTGATGCTGCATGGCCAATTTCTAAATTCGCTGCCGCTGTCAAAGAAAACGGATGGCCACAAACATTAGAAGTAGGTCTGATCGGTTCATGTACCAATTCTTCCTATGAAGATATTTCAAGAGCCGCTTCTCTTGCTCAACAGGCAGTTGACAAGAAGCTGGTTGCCAAAGCTGAATTCACAATTACTCCAGGTTCTGAGCTGGTAAGATATACTGTAGAACGCGATGGTTACTTGAATACTTTCGAAAACATGGGGGGTGTGGTTCTTGCAAATGCATGCGGACCATGCATCGGACAATGGGCTCGCCACAGCGATGATCCTACCCGGAAAAACTCAATCATTACTTCCTTCAATAGAAATTTCAAGTCGCGAAACGACGGAAACCCGAACACACACGCATTTGTAGCCTCTCCAGAGATTGTTACTGCAATGACCATTGCGGGTGATCTGGCTTTCAATCCGCTGACCGACTCCCTAACCAACTCGGATGGAGTACAAGTTAAACTTGATGAGCCTCAGGGACTTGAAATGCCAACAAAAGGATTCGCAGTGGAAGATGCAGGCTATCAGGCTCCGGCTGAAGATGGAAGTAAAGTAAGCGTAATTGTAGATCCAAATTCTGCGCGTTTACAATTACTTGACCCATTCAAGGCCTGGGAAGGAATTGATATAAAAGGATTAAAACTGCTTATCAAAGCAAAAGGTAAATGTACCACTGATCATATCTCCATGGCTGGTCCGTGGTTAAAGTTCAGAGGCCATCTGGATAATATTTCCAATAACATGCTTATTGGAGCTACCAACTTCTTTAATGATAAGGCTGATACTGTTAAGAATCAGCTAAGTGGAGAATATGGAGCAGTTCCAGCTACTGCACGTGCTTACAAAGCTCAGGGCATTGGAAGTATTGTTGTAGGAGATGAGAATTACGGAGAAGGATCGTCACGTGAGCATGCAGCCATGGAACCAAGGCATCTGGGAGTTCGTGCCATACTTGTAAAATCTTTTGCCCGTATACACGAGACTAACCTGAAAAAGCAGGGAATGCTTGCATTAACATTTGCCGATAACAATGATTACGATAAAATTCGCGAGGATGACAGCATTGATATTACTGGTCTAAATGATTTTACCCCTGGTAAACCATTAAGTATAGTTCTCAATCATATCGACGGTACGAGCGATACGTTTAAAGTAAATCATACCTATAATCAACAACAAATTGAATGGTTCAAGGCTGGTGGCGCATTAAATATCATCAGAATGAACCAATAAGGTTATTAAATAAACCTGATCATTACCCAAAAGCCAAAAGTTCAATACTTTTGGCTTTTTGCTTGTAAATCTGTTTTAAAAAAATCAATATGTCAAAAGTCATTCTCATTACAGGAACTTCAACAGGCATCGGACTCGAAACTGCTGTTCAGCTTGCAGAACAAGGCCATCAGGTTTATGCAACCATGCGTGATCTAAATAAAAGAGCATTACTTGATCAGGAAACTGAAAGAAGAAAAGTTAAACTCCGGGTTTTACAATTGAACGTTCAGGATGAAAAAAGCATAGCAAGATGTACTGCAGAGATCATTGCTGCCGAACAAAAGATCGATGTACTGATAAATAATGCCGGGGCCGGATTTATCAAACCAATGGAGCAGGCAAGTATGGCAGAAATTCAGCAGGTGATGGATGTGAACTTCTATGGTTCGATTCGCTGTTGCAAAGCAGTAATGCCGTATATGCGCAAGCAAAAAACCGGACATATCATCAATATCTCTTCGGTTGGAGGAATTGTAGGTTCTCCTGTGAATGAAATTTATTGTGCTGCAAAATTTGCACTTGAAGGCTTAACAGAAAGCCTGGCAACCTACCTGGAGCCCTATTTCGGGATCAATGTATCCTTAATTGAGCCCGGAGGTACGATCACTGAGTTTGGCAATAGCCTGACTGAATATTTCGAGTCGACGGGTGGTATTTTGAACGATGATTATAAACCACTGATGGAAGATTATATGGCTTTTCGCGCTACTTTTACAGATGAGTTTAAGGAGAAGGCATTCCAGAAACCCTCTGATATAGCAGCGGTAATCCTAAAATGCATGAATGATCCGAAACCTAAAGTCCGCTACCTTACTTCTGAAGGTACATTAACTTTCACTAAGTTAAAAACAAGCCTCGATCCTGATGGTGAATTAATGAAAACTCAGGTAAGAAAAGGGATATTGAATAAGTGATTTCGAACGCTTAAGATCACGTTTTCCTTTCAGTTCTGAACTAAAATTAAGGTAAAATAAACCTTATCGGTGGAGTTATCTTCCGGTTATCCTTAATTGAAACAGAATACCTTTTTAATCATTGGAATTGGTCCTTCAGGAATGAAGCTTCACCTGCACGAATCAGTTACAGTTTAATCGGAACGTCAGACTCTAATGGGAATTTATCAAAAAAACCAGGTCTATTACTATATTGCACTATTGAAGTCAGCAAAAGCAGTGAACCAATTGATATGAAAATCACCCTTTTAACTCTTGGCAAAACAGAAGATAAATACCTTATTGAAGGGATTGAAATCTATTTAAAACGATTGAAACATTATCTACCTTACCGTATAATCGAAATTCCGGAATTAAAAAACACGAAGAGTTTATCACAGGAACAACAAAAAAGTAAAGAAGCTGAATTAATCTTTAAGAATATTCAAAGCACAGATCATATCATACTGCTGGATGAAAATGGTCAGCACTATAGTTCAAGAGACTTTTCAGTATATTTAAATAAAAAAATGGTAAGTGGCTTACAGCATTTGGTGTTTATTATTGGAGGCCCTTATGGGTTCAGCAATGAAATCTATGAACGAAGCAATGAAAAAATTTCACTATCAAAAATGACCCTGTCACACCAAATGATCAGGCTCTTTTTTACGGAACAAATCTATCGCGCCTGCACCATTTTGAAGGGAGAACCTTATCATCATGATTAAGCTTATAAATTATGGCAGATTATAAAAGAAAGTACAGATTCCGCTCAGGAAACAGATCAAAAGAAAACAGACTTTTTTGGATAATGATAGTGATTGGTCTCGCTCTGGGATATGTAGTTATACGCTATTTTTGATTCAAAATAAGATAAATAGTAATCGGATTACACAATCCATTCCTATTTTATACCTCAGGACACAGACTCCAGACCTCAGACTTCCTACCTCAGTCCCCCCCTACTTCGATTTCTGCGATAAACGTGTTGCACTCTTTCCTGCCGCTTTTGTAGCTTTAGGTTTTTCCTTAACAGGCTCAGGCTTTTTAATAACTGATGTTTCTACAGGTGCAACAGATGATCCATCAGCTAATGGCTCCGGAGCTGCTTCAGAAAACAATGGCAAATCCTTAATCGTACTAAACCAGTTGATAATCTTCTTCATGTCTGAAGCATAAACTCGTTCCTGATCATGATCTGGAGCAACTTCCACAAAAAAAGCACGTAGAGAATTACCATCCGCAGTTTTTGGATCAGGCAAACTTTTACTTTCCTTCATCTTCAGGAAAATATCGCTAAGTTTCAAATCTGCAGAATCTCCAAAAACAGTAATATCTTCTAAAGAGGCCATCTTGGCAGTACTGATATTTACTACAATCTTATTCTTCTGTTCATCCAGAGTTTCCAAGATAAAGCCAGATTTATTTTGTCCTATCAGCTTAAACAAGCCAGGTTTACCGGATACGGATACTAATCCTCTTAAATTCATTTTATAGTATTTAGTAGTTAGTATTTAGTATTTAGTATTTAGACAAGAGCGCCCTTTACTTAAAGCGTTTATTGTCAAGTACTTAAACTAACTAATATCATTTTAATTTGTTGTCCGTAGTAATAAGATTCTCGTACTATAGATAGATCTATCTAAATACTATGTACTCAATACTATGTACTATTCTTCAACAATTTCTACTCCCAATATTTTATCACCCTGACGGATATCGTCAACTACATCAACATTTTCAACAACCTTACCAAAACAAGTATGATTACGATCAAGGTGGGAAGTATTTGTACGACTGTGACAGATAAAAAATTGGGAACCACCTGTATTACGACCAGCGTGAGCCATCGAAAGAACCCCACGATCATGGAACTGATTCTCGCCATCAAGTTCACAGTCAATACTATATCCCGGACCACCGGCACCGGTTCCTGTTGGATCTCCGCCCTGAATCACAAAATCATTGATCACGCGGTGAAAAGTAACTCCATCATAGTAACCGGATTTTGCCAATTTCAAAAAATTTGCAACAGTATTTGGTGCATCTTTATCATAAAATTGTACGGTCATATCACCTTTCTCAGTTTTAATAATTGCTTTACTCATATATGTTTTATTGTTATTGGAAGACAAAGGTAATTAATTCGCTGAATTGATAAAATTCTTCAAATATCTTCTTCTTTTAATACCTTTAATTAGTGTAGAACGCTATAAACGATAATGCTAAAAGCCAAATTAACCCTTATCCTACTATTTTTAACAGCATTTTGTAAAGCTGCGTCCATTTTAATTCCGATGGATGAAGATCAAAAAAATCATCTGAAAGCCTATGGTATTACTTACTGGGCTTTAAAAAATGGACTGGAAACCGACTGGCTGTTGAACTACAGAGGTGGAAGTTTTCTGATGAAATACACTCAAACCATGGAATCAGAATGTAAGATCAGAGGAGTATCTTACGAAGTGCTGGCAGATGGAAAAGTAACTATGATTTTGAATGAAGTGACTGACCCATCGGTCAACATGGATATGGTCAAGCTTGAAAAAGCACCAAAAATTGCAGTTTACTCTCCAAAAAATAAGTTACCATGGGACGATGCAGTGACCATGGTTCTAAGCTATGCAGAAATACCTTACGAAATTTTGTATGACGACGAGGTATTAAAAGGGGAGTTGCCGAAATACGATTGGCTACATCTTCATCATGAAGATTTTACAGGTCAATATAACCGATTCTGGAGTGCCTTCAGAAACGCCTCCTGGTTTATCGAAGACGTAAAACTGCAAGAGGCTACAGCAAAAAAAAATGGCTTTAGCAAAGTATCTGAAATGAAACTGGAGGTTGCCCGTTCTATCCGCAATTTTTGTTCGGGAGGTGGATTTATGTTTGCGATGTGTTCAGGCCCTGAAACCATTGATATCGCCCTGTCAGCTAACGGCACAGACATCGTTGAACGTGTTTTCGATGGTGATTCTTCAGACCCAAAGGCCCAGTCAAAACTTGATTTTAATCAAACTTTTGCTTTCCAGAATTTTAAGCTGGATGTGAATCCTGCAAACAATGAGTTTTCTAATATTGACGCCACGCCTATCCGTTCGCAAATCCTGAATAAGACAAATGACTTTTTTACTTTATTTGATTTCTCAGCAAAATGGGATATTGTTCCTGCCATGCTGACCCAAAACCATGATAAAGTTGTCAAAGGTTTTATGGGACAAACTACTGCTTTCAGAAAAAGTACAATCAAACCTAATGTATTGGTAATGGGTGAAACCAAAATAAGTGATGAAGCACGTTACATTCATGGGGAATTTGGCAAAGGACAATGGACTTTCTATGGCGGACATGACCCGGAAGATTATCAGCATATGGTTGGAGATCCCCCTACCGATTTGAATTTGCATCCAAACTCACCAGGATACAGACTGATTTTGAACAACGTGTTATTTCCAGCGGCGAAGAAGAAAAAACAGAAAACTTGATTAATTGATAATTGACAGTTGACAATTTAGCAATCTGCTAACAAACAACAATTAATGGAAGAGAATTTGAAATGGTGAATAGGAAGATAAAATATCCTAAATTAGTAATCTTTTGTCAACTGTCAACTGTCAACTGTCAACTGTCAACTGTCAACTGTCAACTGTCAACTGTCAACTGTCAATTAATTATAGAATTTCCAGCTCACCCCAAACTTCAATACCTTATCCTGCATGGGATAGGATCGGACGGTATAAAATCCTTTTGAAAGCCAGCCCTGATTGATATAATCGTATTTAAGAAAAAGATTTGCACGTTTTAATGTAGCCCGTACCCAAACATCCATCACAGGATAAGTAGAATATTCGAGTGAATTAGTATCATTATAAAACTGGCTTACATTTATTGCGTAAGCCGGTGCTTGGAAAGGAGTATTAAAACGAAGATCAAATCCTAAATTGGTATACAATACTTTAAACAGTCTGCTTGCATAATAAAAGCTGTTATAGGTATATATCTCAGGAGTTCTGATAATATCCTGAAAATCAGTTTTTTGGTAAACGACACGATTGTCAAGGTTAAACCTGCCAAACTTGAAATCCTTTGACAGACTAATTTTTAATAAATTAATATTGGTACCAAACTGATCAGGCGTAATCTGCCTGGCACTTGAAGTCTCTTTGAAATAAAGATAATTACCCACCAGAAAATACTCTGCTTTTGCCGCCAGGTTATATTTTGGATTTTGGTATAAAAAGGATAGGTTGCTTATTTTTTGATCTCTCGAAGTTTCTATCCCAGCTATGGTATTGATAATCAACCCGCTCAAACATCTGTTCCGGAGATTTATTTTGAATGTATGCCCCCAGCACAATCCTACCAATTGACTTACTCAATAAAAAGCTGGTATTAGCTTCGTAGAAAAAATCACCCGCATTTCTACCTTGTACAATTTGATTCAGATCCCCATCGATATTCACCTTATCACTGAAACGATACCCCAGTCCCGCTTTTAGCATGGTATTTGAAAAATTCGATTCATATGCCAGCTGTTCATAGTGGTACAGATCATTTTGGATACCCAAGTCAAGCTTAAGTTCATTTTTTATAAAACTCAGTGCTTTACCCCGTAAATAAAAACTATAACTAAATTCATTTCGAAGGTTTGATACTTTAGTCGAATCATTTGTCAGTGTAAATGATTGAGACGGGAGTGTTGGAAAAGCTCCGTAAATATCCTCCTCATTTCTGAAAAATTTATATTGATCCCGCGTATAAGTTAAGGTATGAGAAACACGCTGAGTAGGCAAGATTCGCTCTGAAGAATCAGGACCCTGAAGGCTATCAATTCTACCAACATAATAAAGCTGCTTCAATAGGAACTGAGTTTGCCGCCAAGTCTGCATAGGACGGTCAGCCCTTGTACCCTTCAGAAAAACCGGCTCTGCCCTTTTATCAAGGGAATTTGCCTTAAAAATAGTATCATTCCTGGTTGCCCCATTTTCACCTGCCTTCAACGTATTAAAAATGACATCCCCCATAATATTATAGCGCTTTTTTGGAGATTCATACCAAGCAAAAAGAGCTGCATTCAAATGATCTGCTTTCTGATTAACATAAAAACCATCGCCCGTCAGGCGGTTATAATGTGCCCCTACGTTTAAATTGGGTTTAACATTCTGCGAATGCGTTACCTTAAACATTTGTTCATGAATTCTTCCATTTACATAATATAGCTCTGTGTAAGGCGATTTTGCGCGGTAGAACTTAATAGAATCCTGAATTAACTTATAAAGATCAAGGCTATGAAAGCCCGCATCGAAACCAATGGTTCTTGAAGGATTAAAAAGCATTTCACGGTAGGCAATTCCGGCACTTCCCAAGCCGATAGTTGGGTTTTCGGGTTGATAAAGCGGACTGAAATTCTGGAAATTTTTGACCGTAGTATCTATTCCCCTGGTCTGGGTACCTTCTTTTAGCAGTTTGAAATTAGTGTAACGAATCTGTCTAGCGTAGTAATAAATTGAATCGGCATCACTGGTTTTATTCAAGGAGGTGTCTCTCTCACCAGTCTGCCCCATACGCCCGGATGAACCTATTCCACTCCCCTGTGCCCTGATTGTTCTTTGGGCAAATACCGCTGAAACATCCAGAAACTGAATAAGAAAGAATACTAAGGCTAGGCGCTTGATCATTAAAGTTCTAGAATGAGTTCTTTTAATATTTTAGTCATTTTGGGTTCAGCTTCTTCTGCAGTTTTAAGAATCTCTTCTAATGACACTGCCTTGAGCGTATCAGGGAAACCCTCATCAGTCAGTACTGAAATAGCAAAAACCGGGAGAGACATATGATTAGCGACAATAACTTCAGGAACAGTACTCATTCCTACAGAATCAGCTCCTATTAGGCGTAAAAACCGGTACTCAGCCCTTGTTTCAAGATTCGGTCCATTGACAGAAACATAAACTCCGGAATGGCAGCAAATATTATTTCTTACAGCAATTTCCAGACCCATTTTGATCATTTCTAAATCGTACGGTTCACTCATATCCGGAAAACGGGGACCCAGGCTATCGGTATTTTTACCGCGAAGCGGATTATCAGTCTGCATATTGATATGATCATTGATAATCATCAAATCACCTTTACGATATTCCGGATTCAGGGCGCCACTTGCATTTGAAACAAACAATTTCTGAATTCCCAGCATTTTCATCACCCGGACAGGAAAAGTAATTTGCTTCATATCATAGCCCTCATAATAATGAAGACGACCCTGCATTGCAACGACCCGTTTACCTCCCAACATTCCAAAAATCAGCTTACCTGAATGAAACTCAAGCGTTGAAATTGGAAAATCAGGGATATTGGCATACATCAAACTGTGATGGATTTCGATATCCTCAACTAATCCTCCTAAACCTGTACCTAGGATAATTCCAATCTCCGGCTCAAAATTATCAGTCTTTTTATTGATAAAATCAGTTGTTTGACGCAGGTTTTGATGCATATTCCTCTATTAAATTATTGAATTTTGTCCTCTCAGGCTCTAAAAACTCTGCCTCAACAGGCAGGTAATAAACTGCTAAGTCTTTTATTTTAGTACTGATATCTGAAGTTCTTAAACGTTGTGCATCCTTCTCGGTAGTAATGATCAAATTATCATCTCCTTTCAACGCATTGAATGCACTTACAAGTTTAGCGATATTTTTTTCGCTGAACTGATGATGATCAGGATATTGATGATGTATAAGTTCAGAACCATAGGATGAAAGTGTGGCAAATAAGGGTGTTGCATTGGCAATACCTGTCAATAAAATGACCTTACTTTTTTGATTGATCGAATTCAGACTCCGGTCAGGATTAACTTCATTGAATGATTTTAAATGACCATACTTCAAAAAAGAGAAAAATAATCTTTTAGTTTTGAATCTGTTGGCCAGGGCATCTTGCTGCTCCCTGCTCATTTTTTCGGGACATTTAGAGACTACTAAAATATCGGCACGATTAATAGCCCAAAGCGGTTCCCTAAGATTACCTGAGGGTAAGAGCCATTGATTTTGCAATAAACTGCTATACTCAAACAGTAGAATGCTCAGACCCGGCTTTACGGCACGATGCTGAAAGGCATCATCCATGATAATAAGTTCATGATTTCTTTCAAGCTGCTGGATACCTTTCACTCTATTCTCACATACAGCAACTGTAACATCCGCAAATTTTCGTTTGAACTGCAGGGGTTCATCACCAGAATCGAAGCTTGAAGAATCCGTATCCACTGTGCGAAATCCAGAAGTCTTCCGCCCATAACCTCTACTTAATGTGGCTATTTTATACTTATCCTTCAGTAAACGAACGAGGTATTCGGTCATCGGACTTTTACCTGAACCACCCACAGATAAATTCCCGACTGAAATTACAGGTAACTGAAATTTACAGGACTTAAATATCCCGAAATCGTAGGCAAGGTTTCGAAGTATCACTCCGAGACCATACAAGATTGAAATTGGAAATAATAATAGTCGCAGTAGTTTCATTCTTTAAGATTAGAACAAAAATACATAATTGATTTTAAGCTTGGATTTATTAGGGTGTTTAGTTGAGTAATTAAGCCTTTTTAGCAAGAATTTTTAGACTTTATACCCTATTTAAAAGGATAAAGGCGCGGCTTTGGGTGTTAAATATCGCAATCATAAAGAACGAATATGAACCAAAGCCTTATCTTTGTTCCAACCAATTAGACCAATTATGTTAAAAGGATTTTTCAAGGTACCTCAACCGGTAAATGAACCTATATTGAATTATGCCCCGGCGAGCAGGGAACGCCAATTGCTAAAAAATGCACTCCATGAAGCCCGTTCTGTAGTAATTGATATTCCCATGTACATCGGGGGTAGAGAAATCCATACCGATACAAAAATCAATATTAAGCCGCCTCACGATCATCAACACTTACTGGCAACCTATAACAAGGGCACAAAAGAACATGTTTCTGAAGCGATTAATGCGGCACTTGCAGCAAAAACAGAATGGGAAAATTTGCCTTGGGAACAACGTGCAGCTATTTTTTTAAAAGCCGCCGATCTAATTGCAGGGCCCTATCGCTATAAACTGAATGCTGCAACTATGTTGGGGCAATCAAAAAATGCATTTCAGGCCGAGATTGATGCAGCCTGCGAACTCATAGATTTCTTACGATTCAATGTTAAATACATGAGTGAAATCTACGAACAACAACCTCCTGTATCACCCAAAGGTAGCTGGAATAGACTAGAGCAAAGACCACTCGAAGGTTTTGTTTTTGCACTTACCCCGTTTAATTTCACGGCCATAGCTGGTAACCTGCCAAGTTCAGCAGCGATGATGGGAAATGTAGTGGTTTGGAAGCCTTCCAATACACAGATCTATTCTGCAAATGTACTCATGCAGATTTTTCGCGAAGCCGGATTGCCGGATGGGGTAATTAATTTAGTCTATGTTTCCGGTCCGGAGGCAGGTGAAGTAATTTTTAATCACCCTGATTTTTCTGGAATTCATTTCACAGGGTCTACCGCAGTATTCCAGGATATCTGGAAAACGATTGGCAATAATATACATAAGTATAAAACCTATCCTCGAATCGTTGGTGAAACGGGTGGTAAAGACTTTATTTTGGTACACGGTTCTGCAGATGTGGAAGCCTCAAGCACTGCTATTCTACGGGGCGCTTTTGAATATCAGGGACAGAAGTGTTCTGCTGCATCAAGGGTTTACATTGCAGCATCCGTATGGCCCAAGATCAAAGAATTATTGACACGCGATCTGAAAAGCCTTAACATAGGTCCGACCGAAGATTTCGGTAATTTTATTAATGCCGTTATCGACGAAAAATCCTTTGATAAACTTGCCGGATATATAGACAGAGCAAAAAATGATCCTAGCCTGGAGATCATTGCGGGAGGAAATTATGATAAATCCAAAGGCTATTTCATCGAGCCAACAGTAATCTTAACCAAAGACCCATATTACATTACCATGTGTGAAGAACTGTTCGGTCCGGTTTTAACAATCTATATTTTCGATGACAATGACTTTGAAAAAACACTTGAGATTATAGACAATACATCCATTTATGCCCTAACAGGAGCTGTTTTAGCCCAAGACCGTTATGCATTGGCAAAGGCTACATATGCCCTTAGAAATGCTGCAGGTAATTTTTATATCAATGATAAGTGCACAGGCGCAGTGGTTGGACAACAACCCTTTGGTGGTGCCAGAGGATCAGGAACGAATGATAAAGCCGGTTCAATGATCAATTTATTACGCTGGGTGTCGCCAAGAGTGATCAAAGAGACATTCGATCCACCTAAAGATTACCGTTATCCTTTTCTGGAAAAAGAATAAAAAGGCGTGGGGAACTGAATATTTTCAGTTTTCTACAATTTAAACTTCAAAAACCTAAGCTAAAGCGAGTTCGATATTTAACTATCTAAAAAATAAGATTTAACCACATAGAATGGATTTTCTAATGCTTTAAAGGAAACATAGATTGTAAATCACATAGATTGAAGCGAAGCTTCAAGACTATCTGTGTCTAATATCTAGCTTAGAATAATAAAATGCTATGTTTCCCTGCCTACCGGCAGGCAGGTATGCGGTTTTTTAAAAAAATTATGTCGAGTTTCCCTTTTGTCGGTGTTCTTCGTACCAAGCACGATCATTTCTTTGGTCGGCGATAACACCGACCAATGGGGAATGAGAGTGTTAAAATTGCGAGGTTAAAATTAGATTTTGAAAAGCAATTCCTGTGTCTTATAGGTCAATTCAGTCCTTTCCTCCGGAGTAGTTCCAGCAAGAAATCGCGTTATATTTCAAACTATCAACAGCCGGAAGCTACCTCCTCCGGCAAGGTTTATTTTACCCTGGTCTAAATTTCATGGGGACGGATAACCCGGCAAAAAAACAATCCATCATTTGATTAAACCCTAGTAGAATCGATAGATTTTTTGCAATGCGGAATTTCAAGATTGATAAGCAAATCACTACAAAAAACTAGCGCAATACGGGTGGATAAAATAACCGAAGAGGCACAGACCTTGCTTTACAAAACAAGAAAAATAATTTAATCTTATCTTATACCAATAAGATTTTATACCAAACCCACCTCGAAAAAAATTATTTCACTTTCGACTCATCCAGCTTAAAGATCTTTCCCAGATTTTCACTAGACGTGGCGGAAACCTGTAAGTCCTTTACGAGACCTGTACTCAAGTCTATCACCCATCCATGAATTTCAAGATCCTCACGTTCCCGCCAGGCATTCTGAACAATGGTCGTCTTACAAAGGTTGTAAACCTGCTCAATTACATTCAATTCAACCAATCGGTTTAGTTTCATGTTTTCATCGGTGATGCGATCAAGCTCATGACTGTGCAGACGATATACGTCTTTAATATGCCTTAGCCAATTATCAATGAGGCCAAATTGTTTATTACTTAAGGCGGCAGCAATACCACCACATCCATAATGACCCGAAACAATTACATGTTTCACCTTTAATACGTTAACTGCATAATCTAATACACTTAACATATTCATATCAGAGTGAACGCAAACATTCGCAATATTTCTGTGCACAAATACCTGACCGGGTTTAGTATTTGTCACTTCATTGGCTGGAACACGGCTATCTGAACATCCGATCCATAACACATCCGGTTCCTGCCCCGCTGCTAATCTTTTGAAATAATCAGGATCTCTTTCGGTTTCAAAATTTACCCAATCCCGGTTACCTTGAAGCAACTCTTCGTACCCACGTCTTTTTCTTTCAACTGTAGTCTTTGCCATATTCTCTGACTCTTCCATTATTTCGTTTCTTAACAAAAAAAGATAAACAAAAAGACATAACCGACTAGATTTATGGCGAATTCCTTCTTCATATTTATATAAAACAAGAATTAGTTGCCTTTCTTAACACAACTATAAAGTTAACAAAACCCACTGGCTCTGAATCAGAAATAAGAAACTTTATGAAATCGTTACATACAATAAAGATCAGATACCAAGTTCAAATTGGGTCAAAAAACCCCATCTATTACCGGGATGCCTGAAAGAATAATTACCATCATTGGCCATGTAATTTATATTCAACTGCAACTTAACCCTATGTTTGTTAAAGTATTTGGTTGAACCCATTTCAAGAATATTTTTCCGTGTTTCGTAAGCCAAAATTTTAGTTGAAGGACTTAATCTTGAATATCTAAATGCGAATTCAATATTGGATGGGAAAATATAAGAGGCCTGATGGTTTATTCCATTTCCGGTAAATGCGTAACTGAGATTCCCAGCTGTATTGAAAGTAAGTGGCGCATCCACATGCCGCTTTATATATTCCAAAGAATAAGCCCAGCCCCTGTATTTACCAATTGCATCAATCATCCAGGTTGACATATCTACCGGACTAAAAAGCTCCTTTCCAAGCTGACCGCCGGTGCGGTTTGTCTTGTTATTCTTGCTATAACCTGCTGCAAAAGATAATTTTGGTTTTGGCTCACGTTCAAGATCACCCTCCGAATAATCACCACCACCCGTAAAAGAACCAAAAGGCAAAATCTCTACACGGCCGGTATATGCCAAACCATTATCTGTTGTGTTGACACTTCTACCCTCTCCTGTTGTGATTGCACCTTTAAAATGGTAGTCGATCTCACCAATCTTATTATGATAATAAGCTTTAAGTCCGAAATCTCGATCTATGGTCATAGCACCATTGACTATTGAACGATCTGCAAACTGTAATTGACCTGATGAATTGACTCGTTGTCTATTCCCAGGTAATTTATTCTGCCCAAATCCTATATAAAACTTCGGTGTAAAGTGGTAAAATATGATTGCATCGCGTACGATGTTTGCAATTCCCGTATTATCAATGTCCTGATCACTTCGGGTAAATGCCAATTGTAGGCTATAAGTTAGCTTAGGATTCATTATGAAACCATCGACTCGCATTCTTAATCTGCGAACCCGTGCATCATATTCATCGAAACTTAGGTCAGTACCAGAGGTCGTATAGGCCCCGATCCTATTCTGCATCCGAAAACGGAAATTAATATAGAAGGAAGAATCGGGAGATTTAAATTGCAATCCTGTAAAGTTTTTAATCATTGCACCTTCATCCCTCTCATTTTGAGAAAAAACACTGGTAGAAACCAGTAAGACCAAAATTATTAATACAAGTCTGAGGAAAGACATCAGTTATTTTTATGTAAAATTAATGATTATTTAACATAAATTTCATTTTCAAGAAACATCCTGAATATTTAAGAAGCATAAGTAAACCCTGAAATGATTTAAACTGGAGGAATTGAAAATCTACCAATCGTTGAACTCATTTATTCATTTTTATGTATTTTCACGATTCCGAGAAATCAGTTGTAACCCCTCAAATTGTGAACAAAAGAACTCAAACATTAAGGAATAAGCAAGAAACTGCTCTTTTGGGTGGTGGTGAGGCGCGAATCGAAAGTCAGCATAAAAAAGGCAAATTAACTGCCAGAGAACGTTTGCATTTTTTGCTGGATCAAGGTTCATTTGAAGAAATAGGAATGCTGGTCATGCATCGTTCCACAGACTTTGGAATGCAGAATGAACATTATCCCGGAGACGGAGTGGTTACTGGGTATGGCACAATTAATGGAAGGCTTGTGTATGTATTCTCTCAGGATTTTACCGTTTTTGGAGGCTCATTGTCAGAAACTCACGCAGAAAAAATCTGCAAGATCATGGATCTTGCACTAAAAAATGGCGCACCTCTAATTGGTCTGAATGATTCTGGAGGTGCAAGAATACAAGAGGGGGTTGTTTCTTTGGGCGGATATGCCGATATTTTCTACAGAAATACCATGGCATCGGGTGTTATTCCACAAATCTCGGCAATTATGGGCCCCTGCGCTGGTGGCGCTGTGTATTCACCCGCTATCACTGATTTTGTTCTAATGGTTGAGAATACCTCCTACATGTTTGTTACTGGTCCGAATGTAGTAAAAACCGTCACTCATGAAGTGGTAAGCTCTGAAGAACTGGGGGGAGCAACAGCGCATGCTACAAAATCAGGAGTCACTCATTTTGCTTGTGCAAATGAAATCGATGCGATTAACCATGTGAAAAAGCTACTTTCATTTATGCCGCAAAATTGCGAAGAAACAGCACCATCAATTGCTTATGAAAGTGCCGATGAATCAAGACCTAAACTTGACGAAATCATCCCGGAAAACAATGCTCAACCCTATGATATACGTGAAATAATTTCGGAAATATGTGATGAAGGCACTTTTTTAGAGGTGCATAAAGACTTTGCAGAAAATATTGTAGTCGGCTTTGCCCACCTTGCTGGCAGAAGTATTGGCATCGTGGCAAATCAGCCGGCGTTTTTAGCGGGAGTACTGGATATAAAATCATCTGTTAAAGGTGCACGTTTTGTTCGCTTCTGCGACAGTTTTAATATACCACTTCTGGTTCTTGAAGACGTTCCAGGGTTTCTGCCGGGAACAGATCAGGAATGGAACGCAATCATCACAAACGGCGCAAAACTATTGTATGCTTTTTGTGAAGCTACAGTCCCGAGAATAACAGTCATTACCCGTAAAGCTTATGGTGGTGCTTATGACGTAATGAACTCCAAACACATTGGAGCCGACATGAATTATGCCTGGCCGGGAGCAGAAATTGCAGTAATGGGCGCTAAAGGAGCGGCTGAAATCATTTTCAAAAAAGAAATCAGCTCCGCAGACGACCCAAATGCCCGCTGGTTAGAAAAAGAAAAAGAATACTCAGATATTTTTGCAAACCCGTACAGAGCAGCTGAGCGAGGTTTTATAGATGAGGTTATTGAGCCTTCGCAAACGCGCAGAAAGCTAATAAAAGCTTTCAAAATGCTGGAGAACAAAGTTGTAAACAACCCCAGAAAGAAACATGGGAATATCCCATTGTAAATAGTCAGGAGAATGTCGCATATAGAACAGATTCCCCCGGAACTAACCTGGCGCATACGCGGACAGGTTTTGTATCCTGATCAGGAATTCGCCAAGGCAATTCTTGATCAAGATGATGAGGGTATGCACTTCGGTTTGTTTTATGAAAATAAACTGATCAGTGTTGTTTCGATATTCAGAAAAGAGAATGAAATTCAATTACGCAAATTTGCAACACTTGAGCCATACCAAAACAAAGGTTTTGGAACTGAACTGTTAAAGTATCTTATTGAACTGCTGAGATTAGATAATTGCGATAAAATCTGGTGTAATGCACGAAAAAATGCTTCAGGATTTTATACTAAATTTGGTTTTATAGAAACGGACGAAACCTATCACAAGGATGGATATGATTTTGTCATCATGGAAAAAACTAGTTTTTAAAAAAAGAATTAATGAGAAATATTCTCGAAATCTGAACATTGAAAAAAGAACATTGAATTAAAACTTGAACATTACATGCTATTGAACGAGTGGATACATCCAAGATGACTTTCAATCAGAAAGATGAGACCATAAAAGCTGATGAGTAATTATCAAGAAAAAGCACTAAAGAGCCGCTTGGCTATAAATTGAAATCCAAGAAAGAACAGAAATAATGGCAAAGAAAAAAGAGCAGAAACATATCCCGGTAGTCACCAAAAAATCATTGGAATTTTTTGAAAAATACATCAATAACCCCTCAGCTACCGGTTTTGAATGGGAGGGTCAAAGAATGTGGCTAGATTATATCAAACCCTATACTGATGAGTATTTTGTTGATAATTATGGCACTGCAGTTGCAGTGATTAACCCAAAAGCCGAATACAAGGTAGTAATAGAGGCTCATGCGGATGAGATTTCCTGGTTCGTAAATTATATCACCAAAGATGGTTTAATCTATGTCATCAGGAACGGTGGATCTGATCATCAGATTGCTCCATCCAAAAGAGTCAATATTCATACAGATAAAGGAATTGTGAAGGCCTTATTTGGTTGGCCGGCTATCCATACCAGAAGTGGTGAAAAAGAAGAAGCACCTACCCTGAAAAATATTTTCCTTGATTGCGGATGTACCACCAAAGAAGAGGTAGAAAAATTAGGAATACATGTTGGTTGTGTGATTACTTATGAAGATGAATTCATGGTATTGAATAACCGTTACTATGTAGGTAGGGCGCTTGATAATCGCGCAGGTGGATTTATGATTGCAGAGGTTGCACGATTGCTCAAGGAGAATAAAAAGAAATTACCCTTCGGACTTTACATCGTGAACTCTGTACAGGAAGAAATCGGCTTACGCGGAGCAGAAATGATTGCCCACCGGATCAAGCCAAACGTTGCAATCATTACAGATGTAACGCATGATACTCAAACTCCGATGATCAACAAAATCACTCAAGGAGATCTTGCCTGCGGCAAAGGACCTGTAGTTTCCTATGCCCCGGCCGTTCAAACCAATTTAAACAAATTACTGATCAAAGCAGCCGAAGCGAATAATATTCCATTCCAAAGACAGGCATCTTCGCGCTCTACTGGAACAGATACTGATGCATTTGCTTATTCAAATGATGGAGTAGTTTCTGCATTGATTTCACTTCCATTGCGCTACATGCACACCACAGTTGAAATGATCCATAAGGAAGACGTGGATAATGTTATCCGTTTGATCTATGAGTCTTTGCTTAGTATTAAAGTAGGACATGATTTTAGGTCGATAAAGTAAGACAGTTGAGAGTGGAGAGTTGAGAGTGGAGACCCGATAGCTATCGGGTTGAGAATTGAGAGGTGAATTAGGAGCCAAGAACCAGGACTAAATCCTGCTTCATATGAGACCCAATAGTTATCGGGATATGGTTTTGAAAGAATAATAGACAATGAAGAAGGATTTTGTCCCCCTCTGGAGGGGGGCGAATAAGGCCATGTGAGTGTGCTGAAAAGGGAGAATTGGGACCGGTATTTATCGGATTGTAGTTTTGGAAGAACTATAAACAATGAACACTGTATTTACTGACATCTGATAACCATCAACAGACAACTAATATATATGAAAAGAATCTTGCACCTGCTGACAGGATTAACGATTTTTTGCAATTTTGCTTCAGCCCAG
Organism: Daejeonella sp.; assembly: GCA_030831705.1. GTDB lineage: Bacteria > Bacteroidota > Bacteroidia > Sphingobacteriales > Sphingobacteriaceae > Daejeonella. The sequence continues at coordinate 19,809 of JAURKO010000236.1, forward strand.
GATACTCAGGGTTATCAAAAGCCCCCTCAGCCAATTCTTAGTTTATTCGAAGCACCGTCAAGTCCGACTGTTAGGATCAGCTCTAACGGCGAAAGGATGCTCTTCATTGAAAAAGAAGATCTACCATCAATTGCAGAATTATCTCAGCCAGAACTACGCCTTGCTGGTCAAAGAATAAATCCAGCAAACAACGGACAGAGTCGGATTGCAATTTATAAGGGTTTAAAAATACAGGCAATAAATACTGGGATTGAATATACTCTCAAAGGGCTCCCAAATAACCCAAGGCTATCAGAAATTACCTGGTCACCTGATGAAAGCAAAATTGCCTTCCTTCACTCCACTGATAAGAGAATTGAATTATGGATAGCTGATCTGGAATCTCTTCAAGCTAATCGATTAAGTATTTTTAATATTAATAATACGTTTGGCAACAGCTTCATTTGGCATCCTGATGGGAAAAGTATTATTGGTAAATTCATTCCTGATGGCAGACCTGAATTAACCATACAAAATATGAGTCAGGAAGAGCCCCTGATTCAGGAAAATATAGGCAAATCAGCCCCAGTTCCTACCTATCAGGATCTTTTAAAGAATCCCAATGATGAAAAACTTTTCGATCATTACTTCACATCACAATTAAAACAGGTTGATCTTCAAGGGCAATCCGCCAATTTGATGAAGCCTGCAATCATTCGCTCAATGGAATTTTCACCTGATGGAAAATTTTTGTTATTGGCAAATATTACACGCCCCTACTCCTATCAGGTTCCAATCAATGCATTCCCTTTTACCACTTCTATATTTGACGAAAAAGGGAAATTAATCAAAAAACTTTATGACGCTCCGCTTGCAGAGAATATTCCTGCAGGATTTGATGGAGTTCCCAAAGGACCAAGAGCATTCGGCTGGCGTGCAGATAAA
>JAURKO010000237.1 GCA_030831705.1 Daejeonella sp.
CTAAATACAAACAATCTTTGAACCTTATCCTTCTTAAAAGTCTACATAAACTATCAGACCTGAATCAATGAATAAAAGGTTTCAGTATCCAGCAAGACTGTATCCAGTCTTGAAGCACTTGCCTTGAGCTATCCCATGAGGATAATACCTGCCCAAGGCGTACTTTTGAGGGTGGAATATGCCTCCTTAACTAAAACTTCGAATGCATTACCCATCCCGTTTGCTAATTTCCTTCTATCGACAAATCATCTCATTGATAAATTAAACTAAAGCCTCCCATCCACTCATTCCCTATTCAACACCGCCCTCGTATCAAAGAGTATCGTATCCAAATTTTTTAGTTTGCTAAAATCAATTGAAAGAAATTCATTGTGTGCAACAGCAAGAATTATGAGCTGATATTTATGTTTATAAATATCCTTGATCAGACTGATGTTATAATGACTGATTACCTGTAGTGTTAGATCTTTCCCCTTTTGAAGCGAGTCTACACGGTTTTCATCTAAATCATAGCCAATCACCCTATATTTTTCAGAAAAAGCAAGTGCTAAAGGCAAACCAACATATCCCAGTCCGATTATTCCAATTTTCAAATCAGGCCGTAGTTTAGGTAGCATATTTTCTCTAATTGATGGTTGCAAATATATCAATCAAATTAGAAAAAGGGAGAATACACGGATTTGCTGCTATATAAAATTTGATGCTACCGGGGATGAGATTCTTCGTCGCCTCGTAATTTTACTGTTTAAGAAAATCTATTGGCTCGTCTGAATGACAAAAAACACAAATATACTCGATCAACGGCCTATCCAACCTCTATTATTATACCGCTGCAAGGAGTCCTTTGAACCATTTCCGCATATCCTAAGATTTCCAATTGAAGCACTCATCCAATTTGCTAATTTTCAAATTCTCTAATTTGCTCATTTCCTTCTATCGACAAATCAACTCATTGACAAATTCCTCCCCCGTTTGTGAAGACGAAATCTACTTTCCAACCGCCTATGTGATTTCGTAAGTCCTTTTCTTCCCGATAGCTATCGGGATGCTAATTTGCTCTATTTTCCAATTCAACTGTCAACTGTCAACTGTCAACTGTCAAAGCTTAACCTCCGTATTCCCCCCCTTACTCAAAGAAATATCCACCGGCGTATTCGTTTTCCAGGAACCTCTTGTGAAATCAGGCACATCTACAGAATTGGAGCGATTTCTTACCGACCACTCGCTCAATGGGAAAATAGAACTCCATAATGCCGCATCATATACATCCTGATCAACAGGCAATCCGTTACGCAGACAGTCAATATTATGCCAATCCATTAAAAAGTCCATCCCTCCATGACCCCCGACCTGCTTTGCCAGTTCACCAACCTTTTTAACTATTGCTGGTTCATATTTCTTTTCAAGCACCTTGAATTCTTCTTCAGAAATCCAGCCCTCATGACCGGTTGAAATCTTACCCGGAAGAGGATACTTCAGAGCAGTACCTTTAGTTCCGCTAATCAGATGTATCCTTGAATAGGGCCGCGGCGAGGTGACATCATGTTGCAGCATGATCGTTTTGCCTTTATTGGTACGAATGGTAGTGGTATTCATATTGCCATTAAATGGCTTTCCAACAAATTGCTTGTAAATATCGTCTGATGCAGCCAATTTTTTAGCAGTATCAGCCATCATAAAATCATTTGTAGAAACAGAAACTAGGTAATCCATCTTATCACCCCTGTTAATATTCATTACCTGACTTACCGGACCAAGACCATGCGTTGGATACAAATTACCCTGTCTGCTTGAATCCATTCTCAACCGCCAGAAATCATAATATTTCTCTTTTGAAAAATCACCAGCCAAAAGGTCGTGGATATAAGCTCCTTCAGCATGAACAATTTCGCCAAAAAACCCTTGACGGGCCATGTTGAGCGTTAATAACTCGAAAAAGTCGTAGCAGCAGTTTTCAAGTATCATGCAATGCTTCTTGTTACGCTCAGAGCTTTCTACCAGTTGCCAACATTCTTCGATTGTTGTAGCTGCTGGTATTTCAGTACAGGCATGTTTACCATGATCCATTGCATATACAGCCATTGGCGCATGTAAGGCCCAAGGAGTTGCGATGTAAACCAGATCAATATCATCACGCTCACATACCTTTTTCCAGGCTTCCGGATTTCCGGTAATCAGCTCAGGCTTCTGACCCGATGCTTCAATACGCTTAAATGCCGCATTCGCCTTTTCAGGACGCAGGTCACAAATCACTTTAATTTCAACGCCGCCAATCTTACTCATACGCTGTACAGCGCCTGAACCACGGTTTCCGGTACCAATGAAAGCAATCCGGACCGTTTCAATCTTTGGAGCAGCATAACCAGACATATTAAACTTTTGAGGGTCCCGGATTAAATCCGGGATCTCCCCTGCAATAGAGGGCGTAATTCCCGATAATATCGACGTCACACCTGCAATAGCCGGAACGGCCTGTTTAATAAAGTCTCTGCGATTATTTTTCATAAAATTCTGATGTTAATTGAACGTGAGGAGAAATTTAAGAAGAATTTATGTTGGATGTACAGAAGTGTTTGAATAAATTATAATTAATGCGAGTTCGATAAAAAGTCTTACCCAATTACTGTTTAAATTGACTAAAATTCTGAACCTGCCCATGGGCAATATCATCATTTAAGAGTCGAGCTAGGCTTTTTGTTTATAGCTATCATAGGAACCGATTATTTCTGCTGATAAATTTTTGTTGTGGGAAAGTTAAAATTGTTTTTGGGATATTGGGGAGGTTCCCAATTTGCATGAGAATTTGCTTTGGAGATGAGTGGGAGGTTTCCCACATGCGGAAAAAGTTATTTTGGAGGTTGCAGCATCCGGAAAAATCAAAAATGCTTCGTGGGATATTTTGGAGGTTCCAGCCTTCGCTGGAATGACAATGCGAGGGGTGGGAACAGGAGATTCCAGCCTCCGCTGGAATCGAAATGCGGAACCGCATGATAAATGATGTAGGACCTTTACTCATTTATTGTTTTAAGATATTTCTGGAATTGCAATTTGGGCAAATGAAGGAATATTTTGTTTACATGCTTACCAATACATATCATAACGTTTTGTATATCGGTGTTACAAACAATATTCGCAGAAGAGTTTACGAGCATAAACGAAAGCTTGTTTATGGATTCACAAGCAAGTACAATTGTACAAAACTGGTGTGGTTTGAACAGTTTTCTGATGTCAATTTAGCCATAGCCAGAGAAAAACAATTAAAGACCTGGGAATGATCCTGGAAAAATAAGTTAATCGAAAAGATTAACCCTGAATGGAATGATCTTGCCGCGAATTGGTTCCTTAAAGGTAATATGTAACTAAAATCGATTCCAGCGGAGGCTGGAATCTCCTTACTCCCAAGTAACTACTGTCATTCTCGCGTAGGCGAGAACCTCCACATCCTTAATTCAATTTATAATCCGATAATTATCTATTCCCGCGGA
>JAURKO010000238.1 GCA_030831705.1 Daejeonella sp.
GGTTGGTGTTATCACCGACCATTTGATAGCTGGTTCTTGGTACGGTGACAACACCGACCGAAGGAGGTTCCAGCTTTCGATGGAATGACAATGATTTCTTGCAGGAAATACTCCGTAGGAAAGGGCTGAACTAAGCTATAAAACGTAGGTACTGCTTTCAAAAAGCAAATAAAATGAACCTAGAGCATCATGAAATAAAATGAAATTTTTTACTCTTCCTTGTATCGAACTCAGGATATCTGATAAATTAAAAAAAGCCGCTAAATTAATATTTAGTTAAGTTATTGCAGCTTTAATACAGTCGTGCCCGCTTCTTTAATTCAGCCACTGGCATAGTTAACATTCTGCCTACTGGCACATGACCTCTGTAGGTAATCACTTTTAATTGTTTGGCATCAATTGGTGCTATCAATGTGCTCATATATTTAGGATAGAATCTATCGGGGAAAGAATTATCAAAGGAATAATAGATATCCAGGCCTTCAATTTCAGTACTCAGATCAATTGTCAACCTTCTATCGGCTGTCTTACCCGCTTTGAATACAGGATCATAAACTGCTGGAGAATATTTGGTTTCGGAGATATCAAGCCTCGCAAAATGCTTCTCAACTCTACCTATGAAATCGGACCAGTTTTTCAGTTTATTGGGTGACCATACAGATTCTGCAATTGCAAAACCCCTTGGCCAGGTCATATACTCCGCCTGACGAAAATTATAAACCTGCTCGGTCCATAAATTAGCCTGTCCGCCTTTTATAAACTGAGGATCAACTCCTTCAGGAACTGGCTCAAATTCATACGATTTACTCAGACGAAGCGAAGCGTATACCCTAGGTTCAGATATCTCGTCAGACTGCATATAATCGAGATATGCATATGTTGTAGGACTCATCACTACTTCGTGCTTATTTTGAGCAGCTTCTATCCCATATTTCATTCCCCGCCAGCTCATCACTGCAGTTGAAGGACTTACACCTCCCTCCAAAACCTCATCCCAAGCCATCATCTTTTTTCCCTTAGATTCTACAATCTTTTCAACCCTTCCAGTAAAATAGCCCTGAACCTGTTTGATATCTTTGATACCTTCACGCACCATTAAAGCCTTTATTTGTTCATTCTTCTGCCAGAAATTTATGGGTGCTTCATCACCACCAAGGTGTATGTACTCAAATGGAAATAATTCTGCCAATTGTGTAATCACAGTATCCATAAAACCATAAACAAGTTCATTTGCCGGACAAAGTGTATTATCCAATAATGCAATTGGAGGAGCCCCCCTCGACCAATCCATGATCTTTTCACCAGATCTAACTTTATAGTTGACCGCATCGGGAGTACAGGATAATTCAGGATAAGAAGCAATAGCTGCAAGACTGTGCCCCGGAATATCCACCTCTGGCAAAATATTTACAAAACGATCTTTAGCAAATTGAACCAGCTCCCTGATATCTTCCTGAGTATAAAATCCTCCATAATCACGAGGCTCATCAGGTTTTGGAGGAATGAAATCACCGAACTCCCCTACTCTTTTGACATTCCAAGCACCAATCTCTGTCAGTTTCGGGAAACCCTTAATTTCAATTCGCCAACCTTCATCATCTGTAAGATGAAGGTGGAGTACATTGTATTTATAGCGGGCCATTGTATTAATATACTGCATCACCTCTTCCTTTGTAAAAAAATGCCTGGCAACATCAAACATTAAACCGCGCCAACCAAGCTTTGGATAGTCAGTAATTTCAACAGCAGGAATTATCCATTTGGTATCCCTAACAATTACTTTGCTTTCTATTTCCTTGGGTAAGAGTTGCAACAATGTTTGTACCCCATAAAATAAACCAACAGGTTGATTTGCTGTGATGGTTACATGTGTAGAAGTGACAGAGAGATGATAGCCTTCCTTTCTCAAGTTAGTGTCAGCAACAGAATTAATTAACAATTTTATTGAAGCATTTTCTGGATTTCCGGTAGAAGATATGCGAAAACCAGTAGGTACTGTCAGCCTATCCATTAAGAAAGTAATGGTTTGCGCTAATTCAGGTGACGGACTCGAATAGACCGTTATATTTCCGTCTAAATTGAAATGACCGGTACCAACAAGCATTTGGACAGGTTTAGGGATGATCGCTATTTCAGGATTAATTGCCTGGCTGAACGTTTTAACTGCGATGAAAAAACAAAACAAAAATTGAATAGTAAACTTCATTAAGATGTATTTTTTATTAAATGAACTTTATAAAACCTTCTCCTCGGGTTATAAAAGCAATTATTGCTAAATAAATTATCCGAAGGGCAATTTATATAATTATTATGAACCCTAAAAAATGATTCAATATCTGATTCTAATCATCATTAACAGACCGATTGCCGAAATAAAAAAGGCCGCATCCCTTGCAGGATACGGCCATAAAAAATGATTTAAAAAAGAATGTTATCGGATAGGTACAGCCTTTGTAAATTGACCACTTGCATCAAAATGAATCGCATACTTGGTTAAATTAGCATCAATCAGAACCAGATATCCTTTTAGTGCTCCGTTAACTTTGAGCTCAAACGCCTTCTTGAACACATAATTAGGGTACGTTGAAGTTAAGTATGTTGGTATTTTAGAAGGCAGCACTGAGGCTTCGATGGATTTAACTTTTGCCGGACCTGCCGGGAGCTGAATACGCTTGATAAATACATTAGAAGCTGTAAAGGAGGTCGCATAAAACTCAATATTTCTACTGATTATTATTATACTCTGATCTTTATTTACTAAAGCATGAACCAAGGTATCTGCGGGGTGAGTTGATAACATGTAAGCTTTAATTGCTACGGGTATAGCACTAATGGCAAGTGTATCGCGATGCTTTCCATCCCGGTTATCAAAAAGCCCTCCTGCATGCCATCCACCTTTACCCTTCATATTTCTTCCTTCTCTTATCTCAAGAACTTTTATAAAGCTTCCACCTGCATCAAATTTAACAGCTACAGGTTTGCCATTAAATTCAACAACAACTACATAACTTTCTAAAACCGAAGTAGTTTGATTTGCAATTTGATAGGCCTTAAGAAATGTATTACCCGGGTAATTCGCACTTAAATAATTTTTAATGGAGGCAGAAAGAGAACTTAACTCAACACGGGTTTTTTTATTGCCTTTTTTACACGCATCCATGGCGTATAAAGAATCAGTAGCGTTTCCCGCACCACTAACTGCAGAGGTACTGCTGATGGTAATAGCTTCAAGCTTTGCAAATTGAAGTTCATCATCAAGAGAAAGTGCATTATCCTTTTTACATGCACTAAAAGTCAAAATACCCAAACTGACTATCAGTAGAGCATTCTTAAGTGTGGTGTATCTTTTCATATCTATGTGTTTTTTTATATAAACCTATTGACACAAGATGAAGAACAGATGATTTTTTAATTTTTTTAAAAAAAGATTAAAAAAATATTTCTGAGAAAATTAATTCATTTAACAAGCCTCAATCAATAATTCAGTTAAAATAAAAAGGGTATTGTACAACAGGGTTTATTTCAAATGGCAGATTGACCTATAGTTTGGCTGCACTTCACTATGAAATACAGCACCAGGTTAAATAAACCTTACCGCAGGAGGTTCCAGCTGTCGCTGGAATGACAACAATTTGTTGCCGGAAATACTCCGGAGGAAAGGGCTGAATCAACCCATAACACACAGGTATTGGTTTCAACAAAAAAATTATTGTTGCTCCAGAGCCTAATCTGATATGTTATAACCGTATTATTTTATCCTTCCTTAAATGGAACCCAGGTTAATTTAAATTAATGCCCGGCTTGTCCGTCTATTCCATGAGCATGACCATGCGCAAGTTCTTCATCTGTAGCGGCACGAATAGAAATAATCTTTCCAATAAAGTGAAGATCCTGTCCGGCCATTGGGTGGTTCAAATCTACAACCACTGCAGATTCATTGATTTCATTTACTTTTGCCCTGAACTGATTTCCTTCATTATCCTGCAATGGTAGAATTGACCCGATTTCAGGCATTTCCATTTGTCCGAACATATCTAAAGGAAGTTCAGTAATCGCATTTTCATCTTTTAAACCATAGGCATCCGCTGCTGCAAGATGAAAGTCGTATAGGTCGCCCATACTCAAACCAGCAAGATTTTCTTCGAACTTTGGAAGCATCATTCCAACTCCAAATAAAAAAACCAAAGGGTTTTGCTCATCCGCTTTTTCTACAAATACTTCCTGATCATTTTCTTTAGTGTAAAGATCATAGGTTAGCGCAACAACGCTATTTGATTGAATTATCATTTTAATAGATTTTAGTAATAACAGGTTTGGGATTGTTAATCCTGACCCCCTGGCATTGTATTTGGGTTATCGATTTGTTTAAATGCGTCAAGTGCTTCTTTAACAGGAATGAGACAAGTTTTGTTCCTGCATACATAAATTTTTGTTTCAGCATCAAACTTATGTTGCAGCAAAGGTAATGTTCCTGATGTTCCTCCCAAAAGTATTTTATTAGGAATGTAATATTTTTCCATTTCCCTGCGCTTTTCCTCTGAATTAATTCCTGTAATTGCTATCTCATATAATCCAAAAACATTATTTAACAATAGTATTGCCCAGTTAGAATAAGCTGATCCATATGATTTTATATGAGGATGAACATTTCGTAACATGCTTAAAGAAATGTCAAGATAATTAAACTGTTCAAAGAAATGTCCCAGTTTAAAAAGGTTATTGGCCATCACAGAATTTGAAGATGGAATCACATTATCCATAATTTCCTGCTTTCTGGCTATAAGCTGCTCAGCACTATTTGGTGTGTAAAAGAACATCCCACTTTTGGTATCATAAAATTCAGAGATTGAATAATCTGTCAATAGTTTCGCTTTAAACAGAATGCTTTCATCAAAACTTACTTCATATAAACCAATTAAACCATCTATTACAAAAGCATAATCATCCAAAAATGCTCCAGCCCATTCATCAGAAGAATGGGTAGAAGAATATACTCTCCTGATTTCATTTCCATCAATTAGATTGGTCTGAATAAAATCAGCACTCAATTTTGCCTTTGCTAAAAATTCAGGTTGTCCAAAAACCCGGTAAGCATCTGTATATGCTTTCAACATCATACCATTCCAAGAGGCCAGGATTTTGTTGTCAAGGCCCGGACGGATACGCTCTGACCTTGCAGCAAGTAATTTTTTATTTGCTTTTGAAATTTTATCTGAAAGCTCATTCAGACTTAATCCAAGTTGGGCAGCCAATTCGGAATCTTCCATACCTCGCATGAGAATATTCGTATTTTCTTCTTCCCAGTTGCCCAAATCAGTAATCTGGTAATAAATAAAAAACAAATCTTCATCTTCTTTCAAAATGGCTTTTATTTCATCCTTAGTAAAAGTGTAGAATTTACCTTCAACGCCTTCACTATCAGCATCAAGTGCCGAATAAAATCCATTTTCAGCCGAAGTTAATTCCCTCTCCACAAAATCCAGACTTTGATATACTATATTCTTATAAATCGGATCAGGAGTATATTGATATGCCTCTGAGTAAAGTGAAATTAACTGGGCATTATCATAGAGCATTTTTTCAAAATGCGGAACATGCCATTTCCCATCAACCGAGTA
>JAURKO010000239.1 GCA_030831705.1 Daejeonella sp.
TAAAAATGCCATTAAAATTGATCTCATGATGCTCTAGGTTAGTATTAATTGATTTTTGAAACCAATACCTGCGTTTTATAGCTTAGTTCAGTCCTTTCCTCCGGAGTATTTCCGACAAGAAATCCCCCTTTGGTCGGTGTTGTCACCGTACCAAGAACCATCTATTAAATGGTCGGTGATAACACCAACCAGAGGGAAAGATACCTCCTTCGGCAAGGTTTATTTACCTGAGGATGTTTTTCATCGGAACGGGCATTCCATTAATAGAACCATAGGTCCTATTAGAAAAACCCGAGTGGCAGCTTTATCTTTTTTGCTGTACGGAATTTCATGATATCTGTTAAATTTCCCGCAAAAAAATACGGCAGAACACGGGGCTGTCATAAGCGTAGAGAAACAGACCCTGCTTTCTAAAAGGAGAGAAAAACTTTAGTTAAACCTAAAAACAAGGCTATGCTTAGCAAAATTTCAACCTAAAACGTTCTTTCAGTTAAATTTTCTACATTGATAAATGGTAAAATGTAGTTTTGAAAGATGAAAATGGTGGTGCTGCTAGAGTTATTACTGCATATCTAAATCAAAAAAAATATTGGGGTTATCCACTTAATTGATTCTTTGTATTGCCAAAATAATTAATCAAAAAAATGTCAAATAATCCTGGGATAATTTCTAGGGATTATGTTTTTATATATTTGTTAATCAGTTCAAAAACTGAGACAAACATATCTAAACTTTGAGCCTTAAAATTAAAAAATCCCTCACAGAAGAAGAATTAGTAATGGCTATCCGCAATCAGGAAAATGCCGGTGCTAAAGCTTTATATGATATGTACTCTGCTTCACTATATGGTGTTATATACAGGATTATTCAGCATGAAGAAATAGCTGAAGATCTCTTACAAGATACTTTTGTAAGAATCTGGAATTCATTCAGTTCATATGATTCAACCAAAGGAAGGTTGTTCACATGGATGGTTAATATAGCACGAAATATAACTATTGATAAAACCCGTTCAAAAGATTTTCGCAACAACTCGAAAACTGAGGACATAGAAAATAACGTATTAACAATAGAAATGCAATCGGGTAATATCCTCAACCCTGAAGTTGTGGGATTAAAAGAACTTGTTGCTAAATTGAAACCCGAACAGAAAATTGTTCTTGACCTGGTTTATTTTCGTGGATTTACACATTTAGAGGTATCAGAAGAACTTGAAATTCCACTAGGGACAGTAAAAACAAGGTTAAGGAATGCTATTATCACTTTAAGAAAGTTATTTAATTAAGTGAAAGACATAAAATCATATCTGGAAAGTGGCATCCTGGAACAATATGTTCTAGGGGATTTAAGCAATGAAGAAATGCTTGAAGTAGAACAGAATTCCATGATATATCCTGAAATTAAATCAGAGATCATTGAAATTGAATCTGCCCTGTTAAATTATGCTTTATACAATGCAATTGAACCCTCTAAATCGTTGCGTGACAAAGTATTGTATTCGATAGAAAAATCAAATTCTAAAACGGGTCAATTGAATAGTGCACCATCTAAATTAGGTCAATTTTATAAATATGCATTTGCTGCCAGCTTTGCTCTTCTTTTCATCAGCATAATTTTGCTAATAAATCTAAATAATAAACTAACTGATTCTTATAATGAGATTGCGATTCTTCAATCTGGCAATGAACGGTTTTCAAGTCGGGTAAATTTTATAGATGAAGAGTTAAGAGATACTAGAAATGCCTTACATTTTTATCAAAATCAAGCTTCATACAAATTAGTGACACTTAAAGGTTCAGACAAGGCACCTGATGCAAGCATGCTTATTGCTTTCAATCCTGAACAGGAAGAAGTTATGATTGATCTTTCCTCTATTAAAATGCCTTCTAATGACGAAGATCATCAATACCAACTATGGGCAATGGTTGATGGAAAACCTGTAGATCTTGGCGTCTTCGACTCAGAATTAGACAGCACAGGAATGAAAAAAATGAAGTCTGTCAAAAATGTACAAGCTTTTGCCGTTACTCTTGAGATTCGCGGTGGAAGTACAAATCCGAATATGGATCAAATGATGGCTATCGGAAGTATCTAAAAATTAATAATAATTCAAGTTTAATTAACCAAGAATAAATAAATAGAGCAATTAGCATATCATTTATTCGCACTGAAAAAGCTTTTGAAAGATGGTTTTTTATGGTACGTTGCTCTAACTTAGAACCATTACCCTCGGCACGATAAACCTCCCATTAAATACAAGGAACTCTAAGCATTCAGATAACGGTTGGAATAATAATATTGTACCTACATTAAAAAAATAAAAAAAGGCCTCAGTTTTTAACTAAGACCTTTTAATGAAGGGTGGCTGATGGGGCTCGAACCCACGACCCTCGGCACCACAAACCAATACTCTAACCAACTGAGCTACAACCACCGTTTAATTAGTGCAAAACTAAGCATTTCAGGAGATATTGCAAATTTATTATATTAAAATTCTATACTGATTATCAGTGAGATGCTAACCTACAATAGCTACAAGATCGTTTCGCACTCATTATTATGTGGTGATCTTATCCTATTGAGAACATTACCATTAAAGCTTATAAATAATAGTCTCATAAGTATTAAATTTGTTTACACTCTACTTTAATACATGTTATGGAAAAAGAAGAATTGATTGAACTTCAGGTAAGCGGCATGCATTGCAATAATTGCGCACTGTCTGTCCATAAGCTACTGGAGAAAAAAGGCCTTCATGACATTTATGTAGACTTTGCCAATAACGAGGTTAAATTTAGAACAACAAATCTATCAGAGACTTCGACAATAATCAAAGATATAGAAGGTTTAGGTTATAAAGTAAGTGAAGAAAGTATACCCATAGCGGAAAAATTTTATGAAAAAGTTGAGAATAAGTTCTATTTCAGTTTAATTTTTACTGTTCCCCTGTTCTCCCATATGTTTCTTCCCTTTCATATTCTACACAACCCAATTGTACAGTTAATTTTATGTATTCCGGTCTACGCGTTAGGTTGCATACATTTTGGTAAAAGTGCTTTTAATTCATTAAAAAATGGCATCCCTAATATGGATGTTCTAATTTTTATCGGCTCAAGTGCCGCATTTATATATAGTCTTTGGGGAACTATTCAAAATTTTGGTCCTGATTTCTTATTCTATGAAACTGCTGCAACCATAATTTCATTGGTTCTATTAGGAAATGTTTTGGAGAAGAGATCTGTTTCTCAAACTACCTCTGCGGTTAAGGAACTGATGAAATTCCAGGAGTTGAATGCAAATAAACTAGTAAATGGAGAAATAGTTACTGTTAATTCTCAAGAAGTAATACCAGGAGATATTTTAGTGATTAATTCCGGCGATAAAATTCCTGTTGATGGAGAAATTATCTGGGGGGAAGCTTCTATAAATGAATCGATGTTAACTGGAGAAAGTTTGCCAGTAGAAAAGACAAAATACGATCAGGTGATTGGCGGCACACTTATAGCAAAGGGTGCTATACATATTTTAGTAAGTAAAACAGGAAAGCATACCGTTTTATCACAAATTATAGATTTGATGAAACATGCACAATCTGCAAAACCTAAAATTCAAAAACTGGGAGATCAGGTTGCGGCAATCTTTGTTCCAGTGGTAGTGAGTATTGCTGTGCTGACATTTATTTTAGCTTTTTATTCATTTGATCTAAGTTTTCAAAAATCGATGCTCAATGCAATTGCTGTTTTAGTTATTTCTTGTCCATGCGCAATGGGCTTAGCCACACCAACTGCAGTTATGGTTGGTTTAGGAAGGGCTGCTAAAAATGGTATACTGATCAAAGGTGGAAATACATTGGAAGAGATAGCTAAGATAAAATACATGGTTTTTGATAAAACAGGCACGCTCACAACCGGGAACTTTAAAATCAAAAAGATCGATGCGATTAATACCTCCATAAAGAAAGTTGAATCTATTATTTATGGCATCGAAGCTTACTCAAATCATCCAATTGCCCGTTCTTTAGTATCAGAGTTAAGTTCGAAATCCCCAGAAAAGATAATTTTTACTAAAGTTTCAGAAGAAAAAGGGGTCGGAATGACCGGATCAGATTCAAACGGTAATACTTACGAATTTGGATCATTGCAGATCATAAATTCTGAAGTTGATCAGGAAGATTTTAGTCTTTTTCTAAAAATGAATGGAGATCTTATTGCAAGAATTTCAATAGAAGACGAGGTTAAGCCAGATGCTTCTAAAATAATCAATACGTTAAAAAAAATGGGCATTAAGCCTGTTTTACTTAGTGGTGATCTAAAAAAGAACTGCGATATTCTTGCTGCTTTTTTGGGAATTGAAGAAGTATATGCCGAAACCAAACCAGATCAGAAGCTTGAAATTATTGAAAAAATTAAAAAAAGAGGTAAAACAGCCATGGTTGGTGATGGAATAAATGATGCTCCTGCGCTAACCACTTCGGATGTAGGAATTTCAATGAGCAGTGCTAGTCAGATCGCTATACAGTCTGCCGAGGTTATCTTGTTAAAAAATGATCTTTCTGTAATTGATAACATGCTTAGAATTGGCAATCATACCCTACTGACAATTAAGCAAAACCTTTTTTGGGCTTTTTTCTATAATGTTGTGGCTATACCGATAGCGGCATTAGGTTTTCTAAACCCAATGGTTGGGGCTTTGGCTATGGCATTTTCTGACGTAATTGTAATCGGTAATTCAATTCGATTAAAAACTAAAACATTATAATTGCACTTTAAAAGCTTTTTTAATGATTAATATCTACACTGATGGTGCTTCTAGCGGCAATCCAGGTCCAGGAGGATTTGGAGTTATATTACAATCAGGTGAGCATTACAAAGAAATTTCTGAGGGTTATAGAAAAACAACCAATAACCGAATGGAGTTACTTGCTGTAATCACCGGTTTAGAAAGCATTAAAAAATCTGGACAAGATATTATGGTTTATTCAGATTCAAAATATATTATCGATTCAGTTGACAAAAAATGGGTGTTTAACTGGGTCAGGAGTAATTTTAAAGGCAAAAAAAATAAAGATCTCTGGCTGAGATTTTTAGAAGTCTATAAAAAACACCAGATTCGATTTACTTGGGTAAAAGGACATAATGGACACCTGGAAAATGAACGCTGCGATGAACTGGCGGTAGAGGCTTCTAAGCAAAAGAACCTACTTATTGATGCTTATTTTGAGAAAGAAGAACTAAAATTGAACCTTTAATTCACTCCACCAATTATACCCAATTTTTCCATCCTTGTTTCTGATATATCTTCCTGCTTATTAGGTGAATACATTTTCATTAACTCCTCTATTTTATGCACCATATTTTTTGATCCAATAAAAATAGCAGAACGCTGATGGAGTGTTGTAACGTTTTTATCGAGTATCCTATTAAAGCCATCTGTTGCCCTACCTCCTGCTTGTTCAATAATAAATGCCATAGGATTACATTCATAAACCAGTCGCAGTTTACCATTTGGCGCCCCTGATGTGGTAGGATAAATAAATATTCCACCTTTTATCATATTTCGGTGCACATCTGCAACCATTGAGCCGATATAACGTGAGGTATAAGGACGTGAGGTTTGCTTGTCCTCAACCTGACAATACTTTAAATACTTCTTTACACCTTCTGGAAAATGAATGTAGTTTCCTTCATTAATTGAATAGATTATGCCATTTTCAGGAATCTTCATCTCTGGATGAGAAAGGCAAAACTCACCAATTGAAGGATCAAGAGTAAATCCATTTACTCCTTTACCGGTTGTGTAAACGAGCATCGTTGAAGATCCATAAATAACATACCCTGCAGCCACCTGTTCGGTGCCTTTTTGGAGCACATCCTTGAGGGTGGCCCTACCCGTTTTAGATACTCTTCTATAAATAGAAAAAATTGTTCCTAAGGCTACATTGACATCAATATTGGATGATCCGTCTAAAGGATCCATAGCGACGATGTATTTTGCATTTTTTGAAACTTCACCATCAATTTCAATAATCTCATCATTCTCTTCTGAAGCAACAATACAACATTCACCACCACTTTTTAGTGCCGCAATGAATTGATCATTTGCAAAAACATCTAATTTTTTTTGTGATTCACCCTGTATATTTATCGTTCCAACATCACCAAAAATATCCATTAGTCCGGCCTTGTTAACTTCACGATTAACAATTTTAGCTGCAATTCCAATATCTCTCAACAATCGGGATAATTCACCTTTTGAATAAGGAAAATCGTTTTGCTTTTCAATAATAAATTGTCCTAATGTTAAAACTCCCTTCATATACTTAGTGTACTTTATACGCTATATCTTAACTAATTCTATAACATCTAAGTTATGAATTTTTTCAGCTGAAATCGAAAATCTGAGTAAAGTACGGACTTTTTGCCAACCTTGTTTTCCGGCAGCACCTGGATTTAAGTGTAAACAACTAATTTTTTTATCATAAATAACCTTGAGGATATGTGAATGCCCCGTGATGAAAAGACCGGGAGGATTTCGATATATTTCTTCCCGGATTGCAGGGGAATACTTTCCGGGATATCCTCCAATATGGGTTATCCAAACATTTAATTCCTCACAAGTAAACCTCAAATGCTCAGGGTACTGAGATCTTATATCTTGTCCGTCTATATTTCCATAAACTCCTCTTAAAGGCTTAAATGCTTTTAGTTTTTCAGCAAGCTCTATTGTACCAAAATCACCTGCATGCCAGATCTCATCGCAATTTTCAAAATGTTTAAAAACAGAATCATCCAAATATCCATGAGTATCAGAAATAAGACCGATTGTTTTCATGACAGAAATTGAATTAAAAAATGGTAAGAAAGTCTTTCAGTAAATTACGGTAAAATCCAGTATATATGCCTTTACTTTCATAAATAACGAATTTATCTTTAATTAAACCAGAGTTTTCAAAACCCATAACAATAATTATACGATGCGGTTTTGAATCCGAAAATGAGTGTATCAGTATCTCCTTCTGAATTTTTAGTACACTTAGTTTTTTAAGTATTTTTTCAAGGATTGTCGCTGTTTCCAAAGGAAGAATAACACAAATATGACCTGACTGTTTTAAATGATTCACTGATTCAGTTAACAAAAAATCAAAAAACGATAAATCAGTATGTCTGGCAAGGCTTTTTCGGGGATTTACAGAGCTTAAGGAATTAATAAAAAACGGCGGATTAGAGATAATCAGATCATATTTTGGGTTTACTTTTTCAAAATAATCCTTAACTGAGACAGGAAATAATTTAATCCTATTAGAAAAAGGAGAATCAGAAAAATTTTTCAGAGCAGTTACAGCAGCATTTTTATCTATTTCAATAGCGTCAATAAAAGCATTATTATACTTTTGAGCCAGCATTAATGCAATCAGGCCGGTTCCCGTACCCACATCAAGAATATTGGTAGAATCCTCAAAATCTGCAAGTGCGGCAACAAGTACCCCATCAGTATTCACCTTCATTGCACAATTTGCCTGATCAATACTGAACTGCTTAAAATGAAACATAGAAGACATTAGCTCTCGTATAATTCAATGGGCAAACCATCCGGATCAAAGAAAAATACAAAATTCTTACCAGTTAATTCATCCAGTCTAATTGACTCAGTAACAATTTTCAATCTATTTAATTCATCAAATGCCTTATTCAGATCATCAACTTCGAATGAAAGATGTCGTAATCCACTAGCCTCTGGATTTGTTATCCGCTTGGGCGGATTAGGAAAAGAGAATAATTCGATTTGATATTTATCATTAACCAAAAGATCAAGTTTATAAGAACTTCGATTTGCTCTGTATGTTTCTTTTGCAATTTTTAACCCTAGCACTTCAGTATAAAAATATTTTGATGCTTGATAATCTGAACATATTATAGCCACATGGTGTATGGATTTTAAATTAAGCATATTGTTTCGCCGTGATTAAGATAAAAATTAGGTAAGTGAAAAGTTTATTCACTGAAATCCTGGAACCCCCGAACTCCAAAATTAAAAAAAGGTTCGCTTTATATCTAATATTGTTGACTTCAGAATGTGACAAGATATACACTTATGATCCAATTCCAAACCATAAAAGTTTTTTCATTTTTATTAAAAATCACGAATTCTAAATAATTTGACGTTTAAGAGGGGAATTTTGATCAATAATTTTAGTTATGGAGTTATTTTTCGAAATTTTTATTAAAATTTTTAGATTTTTTATGTTTTTACGTGTCAAAACATTTATTTTTATCAAAATTTAATCAAAACCCAGTAAAACGATGTCATCTTTAAGATTCCAAGCATTAAATGCTGTACTTTCCAGGACTATTCCTGAAGCCAAATCTCCTGCAACCAAACTTTCTGATCTATATGGTGTAAATGTATTCGACCAGAAAAAAATGAAGGATACTTTATCCAAGGAAGCTTACAACGGTATCATTGAATCTGTGAATTCGGGTACCCCTATTGATAGAAGTATTTCAGAGCAAGTAGCTTCAGCGATGAAGTCATGGGCTATGTCAAAAGGTGCAACACATTATACACACTGGTTCCAGCCTTTAACAGGAAGTACTGCAGAAAAGCATGATTCCTTTTTTGAGCCAGGATCAGATGGATACGGTATTGAAAAATTTTCAGGCGAGGCTTTGTCACAACAGGAACCAGATGCATCAAGCTTCCCTAATGGAGGTATCAGGAGTACTTTTGAAGCTCGGGGATATACCGCATGGGATCCATCGTCACCTGCATTTATCATCGGCTCTACCTTATGTATTCCTACAGTGTTTATTTCATACACCGGTGAAGCGCTTGATTATAAGGCTCCGTTATTAAAGGCGATTAGTCTGATGGACAAGGCCGCAGTTGCTGTTGCACAGTATTTTGATAAAGGAATTGAAAAAGTAAATAGTTCACTTGGCATTGAGCAAGAATATTTTCTGGTTGACATTGCTTTGTTCAATGCAAGACCTGATATGTATTTAACAGGCAGAACATTGTTCGGCCATATTTCGGCTAAAAACCAGCAATTAGATGACCACTATTTCGGATCCATTCCTGAACGTGTTCTTGCGTACATGGAAGATCTTGAGATTGAAGCTATAAAACTTGGAATACCCTTAAAAACCCGTCATAATGAAGTAGCGCCATCTCAATTTGAGTGTGCTCCACTATATGAAGAAATGAATCTTGCCATTGACCATAATTCATTGTTAATGGATTTAATGGATAAAGTTGCAAGACGACATAATTTCAAAGTGCTATTACATGAAAAACCATATGCAGGCATCAATGGTTCAGGTAAACACAATAACTGGTCGATGATTACCAACACTGGTAAAAATCTGCTTTCACCGGGTAAAACACCGAAAAATAATTTGATGTTCCTTACCTTCTTTGTGAATACAATTAGAGCTGTATATGAATATTCAGATTTATTGAGGGCATCAATTGCTTCTGTTAATAATGATCATCGCCTGGGTGCTAATGAAGCTCCTCCTGCCATTATCTCTACCTTCCTTGGAAGTCAGTTAAGCGATGTGCTAGATGAGATCGAAAGTTCTAGGGTTACTTCAAAAATGAAGCAGGATTCTGCATTATGGACAAATATTCCAAAAATTCCTTCAATCCTTTTGGATAACACGGATCGTAACCGTACTTCTCCAATGGCATTTACCGGAAATAAATTCGAACTGCGGGCGGTAGGTTCTTCCGCAAATTCGGCTAATCCAATGACAGTATTAAACGTTATTGTAGCCGATCAGTTGAATAAATTTAAAGCAGAAGTAGACAAACTGATTAAGAAAGGCGAAAAGAAGGATGTTGCCATCATGACTATAATCAAGCGCTACATCAAAGAATCGAAAAACATTCGGTTTGAAGGCAATGGCTATAGCGAAGAATGGGCAAAAGAGGCCGAAAAAAGAGGTTTATCCAATATTAAAACCACACCAAAAGCTCTTGATGTATTATTAGATCCAAAAACCGATAAATTATTTGAAGATACCGGAGTGTTTAGTAAGCGTGAATCACATGCACGTCATGAAATACTATTGGAAAGCTATTTCAAAAAATTACAGATAGAAGCCCGTGTTATGGGTGATTTAATTGATAATGTGATTATACCTACTGCAATTAATTACCAGACAACGTTAATCGAAAACGTAAAAGGTTTAAAAGAAATCGGATTAGGAGAAGATACCTATCACGCGCAGTTAGAAATTATCAAAAAAATCTCAATGCACGTGAACTTCATCAGAACATCGAATCTGGAAATGGTAAATGAGCGTAAAAAAGCAAATAACATTGAAGATATCCGCGATAAGTCTATTGCTTATGATGAAAAAGTAAAATCATACTTTGAACCAATCCGTTATCACGTTGACAAATTGGAACAATTAGTTGATGATACAAAATGGCCTCTTCCAAAATTCAGAGAGTTGCTGTTTATTAAGTAGTACAGATTATTGAGTACAGAGTATTGAGATTTGAAACATTGTACTTTGTTCGAAAAGAGTCTTCCTAATGGGGGACTCTTTTTATTTACAACACATTATTACAATCCTGTATCATCTTATACAATTAGATTAAAAGTTTTACTCATGATTACAAACAAAATTTCTTGTTTTAAGTACTAAATACTCAATACTCAATACTAAGTATTATTTTTGCATCAATGTCAGATCTAAAATATAACCAGCGGGGCGTTTCTGCCGATAAAGAAGATGTGCATAATGCCATCAAAAATATAGACAAAGGAATTTTCCCGAAGGCTTTTTGTAAAATTATCCCAGATATTCTTGGATCTGATGATGATTATTGTAATATAATGCACGCAGATGGTGCAGGTACAAAATCATCGCTGGCCTATGTTTATTGGAAAGAAACCGGCGACCTTTCGGTATGGAGAGGGATTGCACAGGATGCGATCATCATGAATCTAGACGATTTGCTTTGTGTTGGGGCTACAGATAATATTTTATTGTCATCCACAATCGGTAGGAATAAAAATCTAATTCCAGGAGAGGTCATTGCCGAATTGATTAATGGAACCGAAGATATTCTCAAGGAGTTACGTGGATTAGGTATTGGTATTTATTCAACGGGAGGCGAAACTGCTGATGTTGGCGATATCGTAAGAACCATCATTGTAGATTCCACAGTGACCTGCAGGATGAAAAAATCGGATATTATATCAAATGATAAAATCAAAAAAGGCGATGTAATTGTTGGACTATCTTCTTATGGTAAAGCCAGTTACGAAACTGAATATAATGGAGGAATGGGATCCAATGGTTTAACCTCAGCAAGGCATGATGTTTTTCATAAATATATCGCCGAAAAATATCCCGAAAGCTATGATCCTGCAGTTCCTTATGAGCTACTTTTCTCAGGTAATAAAAAATTGACTGATCCTATCAATATTCCTGCTACTGCTTTTAACCAAAGCTTAGAAATAAGTGCAGGAAAACTGGTTCTATCTCCTACCAGAACTTATGCTCCCATCATTAAAAAGATTTTGGATCAATACCGATCTAGTATTCATGGTATGGTTCATTGCAGCGGAGGTGCTCAAACCAAGATTCTTCACTTTATTGATAATTTGCATATCATAAAAGATAACATGATGGCTGTTCCACCGCTTTTCAGTTTAATTCAAGAGGAATCAGGAACAGACTGGAAAGAGATGTATAAAGTCTTTAATATGGGCCATAGAATGGAATTCTATGTGCCATCAGAAATTGCAGATGATATTATTAGAATCTCAAAGGAATTTAATGTGGATGCACAGATTATTGGTCGAGTTGAAGAGTCCATCAAGAAACAAGTTACCATTCGTTCTGCCTACGGGGAATTCAATTATGTCTGAATTAGGATGGTAGGATTAAAAGAAAGGCTGACAGGGTTTGAAACCCTGTCAGCCTTTCTTCTTAATAGATGTACGTTAAAAATTGCCAGGCTGGTAGCCGTCAACTGACAAGCACTTATTCCGTCTTCTTCATTATCAATTTATCTTTTGGCACAGGTAACTGGTTAGTCCTGATGTCTAATTCATTGATGATATTCTTCGCTCCTCCCAATACATCAATGCACCAAAGTACGAATCTAATATCTAATGATATTGTACGCTTGTATTCTTTATCAAAGGCAATATCTCCACTCATTGCCTCCCAGTTTCCATCAAAAGCTACACCGATCAGCTCTCCATTTCCATTAATAACCGGAGAACCTGAGTTACCTCCTGTAATATCATTATTACTGATAAAACCAACGTTAAGAGTTCCATTTTCAGCATATTGCCTGAAGTCACGTTTTGCATACGCATCAATTAACGATTGAGGTAGATCAAATTCATCATCCCCTGGTTGGTATTTTGCCATCATACCATCTATTGTAGTTGTGATGTTATAGGTAATTCCATCTTTCGGACTATAATTTTGAATTTGGCCATAACTGATACGCATAGTAGAATTAGCATCAGGATAAATTAAAGCACCTTTATTTTTTGACAAGAGCGCTTTCAGATATAGATTATCTAAACGATTTTTCTCTGCCTGAAACTGACTGTAAAGCGTACCGAAATTATTTTTTATGTAATCCTGAGGATTTAAATTCACAGCATATTTATAAGCAGGGTCATTTTGAAGATCTTCAATTGAAGGATTATCTATAAACTTCCTCATGCTTGCAGGTTCAATCAGCTTACTATTTTTCCATAAATTTTCTGCATAATTTTGGAAAGTTGATTCAGCCGTACCCTTCCAGAAGTCTTCTGCAATTAAAGTAATAAACTTAGGGTGTTGTGATTTAGGCACATCATTGTAAAATGAACTCAATATCTGAGCAAAGATCTTCTTATCAGCAATCTCATTATAAGTCTTTTCATACGCATTAACTGTAGCGTTTAAATTCTGTTTAAGCTGTGATATATATGCTGCATCATCCTTGCGGGCATTCATAGCCTTGATCGTATTTCCAAGTTGAGAAACGTTTCTGACCCATGGTGTAGCCAGCAAGCCTTCATTAAGGTAGGTGAAATGAACAGCATAAGGTTCAAAAGCTGAATAAGCATTTTTGTATTGAATCATTAGACTAGCATTTTCAGGTGTGGATGCAGCCCATTGACTAAACTCATTTTCCTGCTTCTGCTTTTCTTCAAAAATTCTTAATCGTTTTAGCTGCTCGGTCTGACCAATAAAATACTTCCAGTAATTTGCAATATTAGCATGAATTGATGAAAGAGCAAGTCTGGTATCATCACTTTTATCCATCTCCTCTTTCCATGCTTTTAAGCGAATATCACGTAGTTTAACAATGGTTGGATTTGTTTTTTCGACAGCCATTTGAACCCCATAAGAAGTTAAATAGCGATCTGTACGGCCAGGAAAACCATAAACAATTGAGAAATCGCCATTTTTTAAACCTTTGATAGAAATAGGAAGTGATTTTTTAGGGGTATAGGGCTTATTGCTGGGCGCATAAGTTGCCGACTTATTATTCTGATCAGCATAAACGCGGAAAAGTGAGAAATCACCTGTATGACGAGGCCATTCCCAATTATCAGTATCACCTCCAAACTTACCAATTGACTGAGGTGGCGTTCCTACCAGTCGAACATCATTAAACCGTTCATAAACAAAAAGCAGGAATTGGTTGGCTTTATAAACATCTCTAACATCAGCTTCCAAGGTAGTACCTGCAGTAGCATCAGTAGTGATAGTTTTACTGATTTCTGCAATTTTTGCTGCTCTATTTTTCTCTTCCACACCATTTAAAGCAGCCAATACTTTGGGTGTTACATCTTCCATACGTACCAAAAAACGAACAAAAAGCCCTTGAATCGGCTTCTCTTCCTGATTAGACATGGCGTAAAATCCATTATCAAGAATATTGTTCTCTACTGTTGAGTTAGATGCAACAGCATCGTATCCACAATGATGGTTTGTTAAAATCAAGCCATTTTTTGAAATAATTTCTCCGGTACAAAAACCGCCGAAGGAAACAATGGCATCTTTGATACTTGCTTTATTAACACTATAAAGGTCTTCAGGAGTTAATTTAAATCCCTGCTTTTTCATTTGATCGTAATTCTTACCAATAAGCATTGGCAACCACATTCCTTCATCAGCTTTAACCAGATTTGCAAAACCCAGTACAAATGCAAGAAGGAAGGCTACGATATAATTCAGTCTTTTCATATAAAAAATCTTTAATAATTGGTTAAAACAAATATACAGTCTAAAGAAAGAAAAGCAGTTTGTACCCTAGATAAAATTCAAAAAAAAAGCTCCGGATACAATCCGAAGCTTTTTTTTGAGTGGAATCTGTTATTGGAAATTATAACGGAAACCAAATTGCATATAATAAGTAGAAGAGAAATTCTGAGAGGTTCCAAAAGTGGAATCAATCGGCTTGTTGTCAAAAGTATTTAGCCAGAATGTTGGCCTAACTGCGCCTCCTGGAGTTAAAGCTGATACGTTTTGTGGCACAAGTAAACCTGCAGATTTGACAAAATCAAGCGTTCCCCAGCTACTATTCAGCATATTACCGAAGTTCATTATATCCATAGTAAACTGGAAATTGTTCTTGCTTTTGCCAGAGTTTTTGAAAATTTCTTGTGTAAATCTGATATCAACCTGATTTCTCCATGGCAGTTTTCCACCGTTACGCTCTGCAAACTTACCTTTATTATTCTTCAGGTAATCATCCTGCTCAATGTAGGCGAAGAATAAATCACTTTGCTGTTGCGCAGTATAAGCTACGCCACCTGTAGCTGAAGATGCCGGACGAGCAGCAAATGTAATTTCACTTGCATCTTTTGGAATATAAATCAGGTCATTGGTCTGTCCATCACGGTTGAAATCTGAAGTATAGGTGTAAGAGAATCTACCTTGGTGAGCAGCTTCGTAAAACATAGACACAGACGTAGCAAGATTTTTAATGTATTCTCTACGATATGTTAATCCAGCAACCAAACGATGTGGTATATTAAAGTTGGAATAACTCAAACCCGGATCATTTCCGGTATTTGCAGTTCTGTTTAATGACCAGGTATTAAATAATTGGTCACCATTTCCATCAAAAAGCACTCTTTGATCGCTTCTAGTATAGGATAGCTGAGCTGAAAGTCCCCTACTGAAAGTCTTGTTCAATGAAGCAGTTAGGAACCATGAATGACCGTCCTGAGCATTATTAAGTAAAACTGGATTTAAAGCATTAGTTGCTGTGGCACTTGCCTGACCTGTTGGAGTTAATTTATTAATAAATTTATCAACGTTTGCATTTGGGTACATCGGACGATTGTCTGGGTAGCCAGAAACATTCAAAGGAACAGGATTTACCAGATTCACATTGATACCTTTAGCAATATTGAGATCTTGGTTAAATATTCCCTCTACAGTACCAATTATTCCCCATGGTAACTTTGCATCCAAGGCTAAACTACTTTTCCATGTTTGAGGAAATCTAAAATCTGGATCCATCGCACTAATAGTAGCAGGAATTGATGTACCTGCGGTTGGTGGAGTAGCTGGAAGATACTTTCTTACATCTGGGCTAAATGGACCCGGAGTATTTGCAGTACCATTCCAGTTTTGAGTGAATTGAATCAAACCGGCATCACCTGATTGAGCAACAATCCAAACAAAAGGAATTCTAGTAGTGAAAATACCCGTTCCACCTCTTAATTGTAATGAACGATCACCTTTCACATCGTAATTGAAACCTACTCTTGGTGAGAACATAATCCTTTCTTTAGGTAATACTCCAGTATCAAGTTTTCTACCTTCAGAGAAGGTTAAAGGAGCAATTAAAGGATGTGTTTTGATTTCAGGTACATCCGGATAAGTTGGTAATTCGAAACGTAAACCGGCTGTAATATTCAACTTCTCTCCTACACGGAAATTATCCTGTAAATAGGCAGAATACTGCTGGAATTGAAAAGATGGGAATGCCTGAGCATAACCTGGTGATAGCGAATAAGTTATTCCATAATCGGTTGGTTTTGCACCGCTTACAAAATCATTCCATGAATTGAAACGATATGCACCTGTTCCAAAACGCTGAAAACCATTTTTTGTGGTACTGAAGTCCATCTGAACACCTGCTGTTAATTCATGATTCCCTAAACTCATGGTTAAGTTATCAGTGAAGCTATAGGTTTTAACATCTCTTAAATTTCCATAAGTAAAAGGCTCATACCCGAAAGATGTAAAAGCTGTGCCATCTTTCATGATATCAACCAATGGAAAAACATCACTTTCAGAACCTCTTGGGTCATTCTGGTGCGTATAACTACCTCTGAGTGTATTTGAAAATTTAGAACCAAAGGTTGAGTTCAATTCTGCCGCCAGAGAATATTGATTAGCTTCTTGTGTGTAATTAGAGTTACTAAAGTGTAAGTGTCCAGGATTGTTTCTTCCACCATTGTTTGGAAAATTAAATCCCAATCCACTAGTTGAGGTACTGATAAAAAATGGAGAAGCACTCTCAACCTGGTTATAACGGATATTAAAACGATGATCCTTATTGATGTTCCAGTCTAATCTGGCTAAAATTTTATTGTTGTAGCTTTCATTAGAATATCCTTGATACGTTCCAGGGTCATAATTATACGTACTAAGCAAATAGTTGCGAATATTATCCAATTCTACCATTGTTGGACGAGCAATATTTGGATTAGAACCAAACGGAGCAGATGGAGTGGCAGCCATCCTATCCTGACCTGGTCTGGTTTGAGCAGTCCGGTCGATATTTGCAAAGAAAAATAGTTTGTCTTTAATGATCGGACCACCTAAACTCAAAGAAAATTGCGTTTCATCAAGAGGCTGTAAGACAATGGTATTTCCACCAACTTTATTTCCCTGATTACCTTCATTTCTAAAGCCAAAAAAGGCATTTCCGAAAAAATCATTTCTACCTGATCTGGTAACAGCATTAATAGCACTACCAACAAAACCAGACATTCTAACATCATAAGGCGTTACATTCACTGATATTTCTTCGATCGCATCAATAGAAATTGGTGAACCACCTGCAGGTAAATTACCTCCAATACCAAATTGATTGTTAAAGTCGGAACCATCCACAGTGAAGTTATTTTGACGAAAATTACCACCACCAATGGATGCACCATTTGCTTGAGGTGTAAATTTAGTTAGGTCGTTAACACTTCTGCTAACTGTAGGAACGTTATAGATTTCGTTACGCCCAAGGTTAGTTGTAGAACCAGTCCGGTTTGCATTCAATACAGAATTTGGGTCTTGAGCAGTAATAACCACTTCCTGAAGTTCCCTACCAGAGGTATTCAATAAGACATTTAAAACAAATGGCTCACCCAACTTCATTACAACTTCGCTGAATGACTCAGATTGATAACCTACATAAGATACCACGATAAGATATGGACCACCTACACGCATGTTAGGGATGTTAAATCTTCCATCTACACCTGAAGAGGAGGCATAAACGGTACCTGTGGGTTGATGTGTAGCTTTTACAGTAGCGCCTATCAATGACTCCTTAGAATCGCGGATAGTACCTGTTAGGCTACTTGTTGTAAGCTGGGCACTAAGATTAAATGCTGTAAGTATTACAACAAGTGTTGAGAGTAAAAACTTCTTCATAGTTGAACTTTAAGTGATAAAGATTAATTGGTTTTTTATAATCCGAACAAAGATATATAGGTCCTTTTAATTATAGGTAGATTCAATGTTAATTTAATGTTAAGTTTCAAGAATTTTTTCGACAATTCATACTTATCAACATTCTATGACTCGTTCTGTAAGGATATGGTATCAATTATTTCCAACCCGATAAGTATTTTGTTAGATTTGCAATGAATCTCAATCTATTTATAGTATAGGAAATGAATTACGATATCATAATAATAGGAAGCGGACCAGGTGGATACGTGGCAGCTATTCGTGCATCTCAATTAGGATTAAAAGTTGCAGTGGTAGAACGTGAATCCCTTGGAGGAGTCTGTTTAAACTGGGGTTGTATCCCAACCAAAGCACTTTTAAAGAGTGCAAATGTTTTTGAATACATAAGCCATGCTTCAGATTATGGAATAAATGTATCGGATGCAAGTGCTGATTTTGGTGCCATGATTAAAAGAAGTCGTGGCGTTGCCGATGGCATGAGTAAAGGAGTTCAGTTCCTGATGAAAAAAAATAAAATCGATGTGATTACCGGGACCGGAAAAGTTAAAAAAGGTGGCACAGTTGTAGTGAATGGTTCGGATGGTTCCGAGAAGGAATATAGCGCTAAACATATCATTCTAGCAACTGGAGGCAGATCACGAGAATTACCAAACTTAAAACAAGACGGTAAAAAAGTAATTGGTTACCGTCAGGCTATGGTTTTAGCCCAGCAGCCTAAATCTATGGTTATTGTAGGTTCTGGAGCGATTGGCGTTGAATTTGCATATTTCTACAATGCAATTGGCACTAAGGTTACCATCGTTGAATATTTGGATAATATAGTTCCTGTAGAAGATGAAGATATATCTAAACAATTGCTTCGAAGCTTTAAGAAATCAGGCATTAACGTGATGACAGGAACCAATGTGGAATCGATTGATACCGCAGGTAACGGATGTAAAGTTCTTGTAAAAACTGCTGTCGGTAATGAGACCATTGAGTGTGATATTGTGCTTTCCGCTATTGGTTATAGTCCGAATATCGAAAATATCGGTTTAGAAGAGGTAGGTATCATTGTTGAAAAAGGTCGTGTTCAGGTAGATGATTTTTACAAAACTAATATCGAAGGAATTTATGCGATTGGAGATATTGTAAAAGGGCAGGCTTTAGCACACGTTGCTTCTGCAGAAGGTATTATTTGTGTAGAAAAAATTGCAGGTCATCATCCTGAGGCTTTAAATTACAACAACATACCAGGATGCACCTATTGTTCCCCTGAAATTGCATCAGTTGGTTATACAGAAAAAGCTGCAAAGGAAGCAGGATATGAAATTAAAGTTGGTAAGTTCCCATTCTCTGCCTCTGGAAAGGCAAGTGCGGCAGGTGTAAAGGATGGATTCGTTAAAGTAATATTCGATGCAAAATATGGAGAGTTTCTAGGAGCACATATGATCGGTGCCAATGTAACCGAGATGATTGCTGAAGTTGTTGTAGCCAGGAAACTGGAAACCACGGGTATGGATATTGTTAAAACCGTACATCCACACCCTACAATGAGCGAAGCAATCATGGAGGCGGCTGCTGATGCTTATGGGGAAGTGATTCACCTTTAAAAATTGATAATGGAGAGTTGAAAGTGGAGAGTTAACTGCTATCAATTCTCAACTCTCCATTCTCAACTCTCAACTAAATACTATGGTCTGGATCTACCTCATCATCACTGGTTTGTTCGATTGGCTTTTACAAGTTTCAGGTCAAAGCAAACGAGGCTATAGTTATAGAATTTATTAAATAGATAACGGGCTTTTTGATTAGTTAAATCATAAATATGTACCTTTTCTAAAACATTACCGATGGGTACTTCGTGTGCTTTTTGGACTGGAATTGGTGATACATAATCAATTATTGCAGGAATTATCTAATTAAAGACCCCAAAAACTTATGGAAGATATTTTTCCTGACCCATCAATAGCATGATTTATTTGATTAAAACTCTCATTAAAGGCTAAAATGAAATTATTTACAATAAACGCAGGATTTTTTAAGCTAGACGGTGGTGCCATGTTTGGGGTTGTACCTAAATCAATCTGGCAGAAAACAAATCCGGCAGATGAGAACAACCTTTGTAATTGGGCAATGCGCTGTCTCTTAATTGTTGATGGGGAACGTAAAATCCTGATTGATAATGGAATCGGTTATAAGCAAGATGAACGATTTTTAAAGCATTATTATTTGCATGGTGATGATACTCTTGAAAAATCTCTCAAGAATCAGGGATTTTCAAAAGATGATATTACCGATGTTTTTCTAACTCATCTTCATTTCGATCACTGTGGTGGTTCTATCGAAAAACTTGACGATGGAAGTTTAGTACCAGCATTTAAAAACGCAACCTACTGGAGCAATGAAGCACATTGGAAATGGGCAATCAATCCCAATGACCGTGAGAAGGCTTCATTTCTGAAAGAGAACATTATGCCAATACAAGAAAGCGGCAAACTTAAATTTATTGAAAATATTGACGGGATAGACTTCACAAATCATATTAAAATTCGTTTTGCATTCGGGCATACCGATGCGATGATGCTTCCTCAAATAAATTATAAGGGAAAAACCATTCTATATATGGCTGATATGCTCCCATCAACTGGACATATTCCAATGCCTTACGTTATGTCTTATGATATGTTTCCGCTTAAAACACTAAATGAGAAGAAGAAATTCCTCACTGAGGCGCTTGAAAATAATTATATTCTATATCTGGAACATGATCCGGTAAATGAATGTTGCACGCTCCAGGAAACAGAAAAAGGTATCCGAGTGAAGGATACCTTTAAATTATCTGATATTTTGTAAGGCTGACAGGGTTTTTAAAGGCTTACAGGGTTTAGAACCCTGTAAGCCTTATTCTAAGGAATTACAACCTTTGGCTTAGTCCCGGTAATTTCATCTATTTCCAACATGATTTCATTTGTAAGTAAAGGAACTACATCGAGAGCTGTAAGATTCTCTTTTAGTTGTAAAGCCTTTGATGCTCCTAAAATAACGGTACTCACATGAGGGTTTTTCAGGCACCATGCGATAGCGAGTTTAGCCAGTGAAGTATTAAGCCTTTCAGCAATTTCCTGCAATAATTTAACCTTATGTATATTTGATTCAATTAATAATCGGTTTCTTAACCATTCCAAATTATCCATACTGAAACGTGCATCTTTTGGATCAGCATTATTGTATTTTCCGGAAAGTAATCCTGAGGCCATCGGACTCCAGATGGTTGTGCCCATACCAAAATCTCTGAACAATAGTAAAAATTCCATTTCCATTTTATCGCGCCAGAGCATATTATACTGAGGTTGTTCCATTACTGGTGGAACTAAATGATTCTTTTCTGCAAAATAATGCGCCTGCATTATTTCAAGAGCGCTCCATTCAGACGTACCCCAATAGAGTGCTTTCCCCTGTTGAATCAATTGATGCATCGCCCAAACTGATTCCTCTATTGGTGTATCTTTATCAGGTCTGTGACAATAGATAAGATCCACATAGTCAAGTTGAAGTCGCTTCAGTGCATTATGTGTTCCTTCAAATAAATGCTTCTTGGAAAGTCCGATCATATTTGGTTTTTTCTCCTCTGCACCAAAAAAGATCTTACTGGAAACGATGTATGAACTACGATCCCATTTTTTCTTTTTCAGAATATTTCCCATAACAATTTCAGATTTCCCACCAGCATAACCTTCAGCATTGTCGAAGAAATTTACTCCGCCATCATAGGCTATATCCATTAACTCTTCAGCAACTTTATCATCTATCTGCTGACCAAAAGTTAGCCAACTCCCTAATGACAGGGCACTAACTTTCAAACCCGATTTACCTAAACGTCTGTATTCCATATTTTTATATATTAAATTTCAAAATAATTTTCCTTTACTAAAATACGTTTTGTTATGGTAAAAAATAGTTTAGATTTCATTGTTTAAATTATTAATAGATATGGAGAATTTTATAAATTGAGGCCCTAAAACTAATCAAGATCCGCCCTGGCGGAAAATAAAAAAAATGCAGCTTACACAACTGGAAATAAAAGGTTTTAAAAGCTTTGGAGATAAGATCACCATCAATTTTAATGATGGGGTAACTGCTATTGTAGGTCCTAATGGTTGTGGAAAATCGAATGTTGTGGATGCCATACGCTGGGTTCTTGGGGAACAGAGTACACGTATGCTTCGATCTGAGAAAATGGAAAATATCATTTTTAACGGAACGAAAACGCGTAAACCATCAAACCTTGCAGAAGTATCGCTGACCTTTGATAACACTAAAAATATCCTTCCTACTGATTTCACTAAAGTAACCATCACCAGGAAGCTATACCGTTCAGGGGATAGTGAATACAGGTTAAATGATGTAAACTGTAGGTTAAAAGATATTACTGATTTGTTTCTTGATACAGGAATAGGTTCGGACTCATATTCGATCATCGAATTGAAAATGATTGATGAGATTATTGCCAACAAGGATAATTCGAGAAGGGCATTGTTTGAAGAAGCTTCAGGCATTTCAAAATATAAACTAAGAAAAAAGCAAACCTTTAATAAGTTAAAAGATACAGAAGCCGACTTAAGTCGTGTGGAAGATCTTTTATTCGAGATAGAGAAAAATCTGAAAACTCTGGAAAATCAGGCAAAAAAGGCTGAAAGGTATTATAAACTCAAGGAACAGTATAAAATATTAAGTCTGAGTCTTGCATCCTATCGTATCATTGGCTTCAGAGATACATTAAATCAGCTTGAAGAGAAAGAGCAGCAGCATACTTTAAAAACTAGTGGAATAAATGTTGAAATAAGCAATTTAGAGGCATTATTACAGAAGCTGAAGCTCGAGAATCTGAATCTTGAGAAGAATCTTTCTATTCAACAAAAAGCTACTAATGAGTTTATTGCAAAGATTCGTAATTATGAAAGTGATAAGAAATTAAAGAATGAGCAATTACGCTTTCTTGAGGACAAAAAAACCAGAATTAATGATGAGCTTGAAAAAGATCAGAACCAACTTAATCATGTCTTTTACAATCAGAAAAGGCTAAATGAAGAACATTTACAGGAAAGTGAAATTCTAGAAAAGCTTCGTATTGCTACTCAATTACAGCACAAAGTAATTGACGAATTGAGAGCGGAACAGCAAAAATCAAAGTCGGCACTTGACACCCTTAATATTGAAAATAATGAACTCCAGAATCAGGTGTATAAGCTTGAAAAGGAGATTGCCATATTGAATATCCAAAAAGAGGCTCTTCATCAGGAAAGTAGTCGGAATATGGCAGATACAGA
>JAURKO010000240.1 GCA_030831705.1 Daejeonella sp.
CCAATATCAATGATCAGATATTTTTCATCAACACAATTAATAGCCGAACTTGCTCCAAGATAAATCAATTCTGCCTCCCGATCCCCGGTAATTATTTCAGGGATAATACCTGTTTCTGATTTGATTCTCTCTAACAACTCTGTTCCGTTGATGGAAGTCCGGAGCGCTGATGTAGCCACAGCCCTCACCGTTTTAACCTGATAAAGGTCTATTGTTTTTTTGAATTCTTTCAATGCTGTAAGTCCGCGATCAAAAGCCGCCTCACTGATATAGCCCTTTTGGATTCCCCCCTCAGCTAATTTTACTGCTATGCTTTCATTATAAACGAGCATAGGCTTATTTTTAATGATGTTTGCAATCAATAACTGAAAAGTATTTGTACCCAGATCAAGTATTGCAACGGAATTCATTTTTTGAGTAATATTTATAAATGGACTATGCCTTTACCTTAAGTTTTCACGTTTTGCAGCTATCCGAAGGGTAGAACTTTTACCACAAAGCTTGATTTGAAACACGAAACCCCGCATTTTAGGCAGGTGCTTTTTATAGCCAGTGCTTTGTGTTTTCGTTATTGTTTTGTCTTGAATGATTTAATCACAAAATAAATCAGAGGAATAAAAATTAGCCCCAATGTCAAAGGCAAAACCCAAATTCCAAGTCCGTTCGCTTCTCCATTTCCATTTTGAATTGTCTTGAAAGCAATTAATCCAAAAATAACAACAATAACAAGTTTCAAATATCTAATCATTCTTGTTGCATTTGTGTATTGTCTTAATGCGTTATGTTGTGTTATGTTGGTCGGATAATTAAAAATGTGAGGAAACTTATTTAGAAATGTAAGTCCGACGAATAGAGCTGTTGCTAGTAGTGGCAAAGTCAAAATAGTAGCTTTTCCGCTAAATCCGTCCGCTTCTCCTGCTGTATTATAATGTGTTGGAATAGTGTCAGGTAAGTCTGCGTAGTTTTTAACGGTGAAACCCCAAACAGAAATAACCAAAACCCAACCAATAATTTCGAATGCCTTGTCGGCTGTGGTGAGCTCTAGTTTTATTTTTGGTCTTTCTTCCATTATTTTAAATTTCCTCGATGTCGTTTCTTAACATCGGCTGTAACTTTTAGCTTTTAAAATTTCACCTTCAGCTTTTATCTTTCACCTTATTCTTTATACATAAACCATTTCCCCAACTCAGCAAAACTCACTTTTTTACCATACATCAAGATACCCACACGATAGATTCGAGATGCTACCCATGTTGTGAAAATGAATCCGGCGATGAGTAAGATGATTGATAAAGCTAATTCCCAATTTGGTACCCCAAAGGGTAACCTAACCATCATTGCAATTGGTGATGTGAATGGTATGATGCTTAACCAGAACGACAGACTACTATCTGGGTTGTTGACAATGAAACTGAACGACATGATATAGGTAAATAGCAGCGGCAGAGTTATGGGCAGCATGAATTGCTGAGTTTCAGTATCACTTTCAACAGCAGAACCTACAGCGGCAAAAAGGGCACTATAAAGCATGTATCCACCAAGAAAGAATATAATAAATATTGGAAGTATGTAAGTCCAGTCAACCGTTTGGACAGCCTTTATGATATCCATTCCAGGGCCATCGGTACTTACTGCTGCAGCTTGTTTATTCATAGGTACTTCAGATTTTATCTGATCCATTTTACCCTTAAACATAACTTGACTGGCAACAGTCATTAGGCCTATTGAAAGTGTAATCCACAGTAGGAATTGCGTTAGACCGACCAGTCCGATTCCAACAATCTTTCCCATCATCAGTTGAAATGGTTTTACTGATGAAATAACAACCTCCACAATCCTGCTGGTTTTTTCTTCAATAATCCCCCGCATAACCTGAATTCCATAAATGAAAAGTGACATGTATATCAATATGGCTGCTGCAAACCCCACAGCCATAGCAGCACCTGAGCTACTGTCTTTTTCACCTTCAAGAGTTAATTCCTTTGATACAACAGATAATTTTGGTTTTATCTTATCCAGCATTAGTACATCAATGCCTGCATCAGCGAGCAGTTTGGTTCGCATCTGGTCGTTTAATTGGCTTTCAATGGTATTAATTACAGAAATACCTGCCTTTTTCTGGGAGAACATTTCAATAGTCCCTCCGTTTGAAATGTTCCCGGGAATGTAGAGCACGAATGCATCTTCATTTTTGATAACTTTCTGTTTGGCTTCTGCTAGGCTCAGTTCTGATTTACGAAATGTAGCCGATTTTTTATTTTCTAGACCTTTATTGAATATTCCGCTGTCGTCAATTACTTCCACTGCCGGTATATTGTCGCCACCTTGCATCGATAGTGCAAAAATAAGAGCGTACATCCCTATGATTAAGATGGGTACCAGAAATGTCATGACTAGAAACGATTTCTTTTTTACCCTGCTAAAATATTCTCTTTTTATAATTAGTATGATCTTGCTCATTTTTCGGATTTAATTTTTTACGTTTTGAATAAAAATGTCATTCATGCTGGGTACAATTTCAGTTAGCTCGGTGACCTGAACTTTTGGGATTAAAAATTTCAAAACATCATTTGAAGAAAATCCCGGATTGATTTGAATGGTCAGATGCGTGCCTTTTTCATTTTTATTCTCCTCACTGATTGTGAACAGCGAAGATTCAACGGAATCCAAAACACCTGAATATGCTATCTTATAAGTATTGTTTCTGTAAAGATCCTTTATATCCTTCACCTTACCGTCGAGAATTTTCTTTGATTTATGGATAAGAGCAATACTGTCGCACAATTGTTCAACAGATTCCATTCGGTGAGTTGAGAAGATAATGGTTGCGCCTTTTTGGTTTAATTCCAGAATTTCATTGGTTATTAACTGGGCATTTACAGGGTCAAATCCCGAGAATGGCTCATCTAGAATTATCAATTCAGGATTGTGAACAACTGTCGCAATAAATTGTACTTTCTGCTGCATACCCTTGCTTAAATCTTCAACCTTTTTATTCCACCAGCTTTGGATACCCATTTTCTCAAACCAATATCTGATCCTGCTTGTGGCATCTGCTTTTGATAAACCTTTCAATTGT
This sequence comes from Daejeonella sp., assembly GCA_030831705.1. Classification (GTDB taxonomy): domain Bacteria; phylum Bacteroidota; class Bacteroidia; order Sphingobacteriales; family Sphingobacteriaceae; genus Daejeonella. The sequence goes on from JAURKO010000240.1 coordinate 3,080, forward strand.
GCCAGATACAACATTTGTTCACCAATTTCCATTTTTTTATATAATCCCCTTTCTTCAGGCAGATATCCAATTTTTGAAATGTGGGAAGGATTTAATTTTTCACCATTTAATAATATTTCACCTTGGTCAGGCGCAGTAATCTGATTGATTATTCGAATTAGAGAGGTTTTTCCTGCACCGTTCGGACCCAGAAGTCCGAACACTGAACCCTGTTCGATTTCAATCGAGACATCGTCTAATGCCCGGTGTTTAGCATATTGTTTTACTATGTTTCTGATGCTTAGCATATTATCGGATTATTCTTTTTTAGATATTATTCTACAGATTTTGTTACATATTTTCGTCCTTTTTTATTACTCAAAAACGGCGTATGATTTTAAAAATCAGGATGGATGGATCGAGGTTTGTTAAGATCCTAATTTAATTAAAGTTTGCGGTTTAATATTTTTCAATAGTTTCTATGTCGCTACCATGTTATTTTTCTTTCATATTCTGGTTATTATGGCCAAAAATAAACATGTGCGCTATTTTTTATTTTGGAATTTATATCTTTAAAACAAAGACATTCAATGATACAATTTAGTTCAAAAAAAATCTTTGTTTTAATTGCTCTGCTGGTTGTAGTAGGTGCATTATATAAGCTGGCTCTTTCTAACCAGAAAGTGGATTACAATACCCATGTAAAGCCTATTATCAATAAAAAATGTATCTCTTGTCATGGTGGAGTCAAGCAGGAAGCTGGATTTAGTCTACTATTTCAGGAAGAAGCATTAGGACTTACTGAATCAGGTAAACCTGCAATTATTCCGGGAGATCCGGATGGCAGTGAATTGATTAAAAGAATTACTCATAAGGATCCGGCAGAAAGGATGCCTTATAAGCATGAAGCACTTTCTGAAGAAGAAATTGAAGTTTTCAGGCAATGGATTAAAGAAGGTGCAAAATGGGGGGAGCATTGGGCTTATGTACCCGTGAAAAAACAGGACATACCAGGTATAAATAATAAATGGGTTAGAAATGATATTGATAGATTTATTTATGAAAAGCTGGAGGAACAGAAATTAGATCCCTCTCCAGAAGCTGATAAGGCAACTCTATTGAGAAGACTTAGTCTAGATCTTATCGGACTTCCTGCTTCATCGGCCATTTCAAAGAAGTTCCTTCAAGACAATTCTAATAATGCTTACGAGAATCTTGTAGACGATTTGTTGTCCTCTCCCCGTTATGGTGAGCGATGGACATCTCTTTGGCTTGACCTTGCCCGCTATGCAGATACCAGAGGATATGAGGCCGACCGAGGTAGAATTATCTGGAAATACCGCGACTGGTTGATCAAAGCATATAATTCAGATAAGCCATACAATGATTTTTTGATTGAGCAACTTGCCGGTGATCTGTTGCCAAATCCTGATGATGCAAAATATATTGCAACAGCTTTTCACAGGAACACCATGACTAATGATGAAGGAGGAACTGATAATGAAGAGTTTAGAACTTCTGCTGTGATGGATCGGGTAAATACAACTTGGAGTGCTACCATGGGAACTTCATTTAACTGTGTGCAATGCCACAGTCATCCTTACGATCCGTTTAAAAGTGATGAATATTATAAGTTTCTGGCCTTTTTTAATAATACAAGGGATGAAGATACTAATGCAGATTATCCTTTATTACGCCAGTATAATTCTCAGGATAGTTTAAAGTTGGTAAAGTTGATTGGATGGTTAAAAAGTAATACCTCAGAAAACCAAGCGAAAAAATACTTTAACTTTCTTAAAACCTGGCAGCCAACAATTAATTCGCTGCAATGTGATCAGTTTGCCAATGCCGCATTGATTAGCAGCTGGTTTGCCGGACTGCGAAATAACGGTACGTGTCGGTTGAAGGATGTTTTTTTAGAGAATAAAACACAGCTGATGTTTCGTTATAAAACCAATTTTGATGGAGGTAAATGGTCTATTTATCTGGATGCTTTGAATGGGAAACTATTAAAGACTGTTCCCTTAGCAAATACAAAAGGTGAATGGAAAATTGTAATGCTACCAATACCCGCTGAAAAGGGGAAACATAACCTGTTTTTTAAATATTTCAGTCCGGCAATCAAAAACCCAGACGATACCGGTGTGCTCTTTGAGTGGTTTCAGTTTGATGACCCTTTTCCCGGCAAAGGAAAACCTGGTTATGAGCTTGCTTTAAATAGTTTTAATCAGCTGATGCAAGCCAGGGTAGATGAAACACCCATCATGATCGAAAATAATCACGAACAATACAGAACTACTCAGATTTTTGAACGTGGAAATTGGATGGTTAAAGGAAACAAAGTTGAACCTGGTGTTCCCGACATAATGAACCCAATGCCTGCAAATGTTCCTAAGAACAGATTAGGAATGGCCTTGTGGTTAACTGATAAGAAAAATCCACTTGTAGCCAGAACCATGGTAAATAGATTGTGGGAGCAATTGTTTGGATTTGGTATAGCCGAAACTCTTGAAGACCTTGGTTCTCAAGGAATAGCGCCAACTCACAAGGAATTACTTGATCATTTGTCCTGGAAGTTCATGAATGAGCATAACTGGAGTATGAAAAGTCTCTTAAAAGAGATTGTCATGTCTGCGGCATACAGACAGAGCTCTTTTGTGACTGAGGAAAAATTAAAGATTGACCCCAATAACAAGTTTTATTCAAGAGCTTCCAGAATAAGACTATCAGCAGAGCAGCTCAGAGATCAAGGTTTGGAAGTGAGTAAGGTATTGAGTAATAAAATGTATGGACCGAGTGTTATGCCTTTTCAGCCGGAAGGAATTTGGAAATCACCATATAACGGAGACAAATGGATAATGAGTCAGGGGGAGGATCAGTACAGAAGGGCAGTTTATACGTATCTCAAGCGTACTGCTCCTTATCCTTCTATGATGACCTTTGATGGAAGTGCTCGTGAATCATGCTTGCCCCGTAGAATAAGGACTAACACTCCGCTGCAGGCCTTAACCTCACTAAATGACTCTACAACATTGGTCATTTCCAGGAGTTTGGCACTGCGAATGAAAGAGTTGGGAGGGAAGGAAACAAAAGTTCAGATCAGTAAGGCCTACGAAGCCATGATGTTCAAACCGATTTCGGAGAAAAAATTAAAGGTGCTATCCGATTTGTATTCTGAAGCTTTAAAGAAATATAAAAAAGATAAAACGGCCATATCTCAATTAATGGGTTCAAAAGATAAACCTGCAGACCCTGAAACAGCATCATTGGTAATTGTTGCCGGTGCCATGTTGAATATGGATGAATGGCTCAATAAGAATTAAATAGGTTTTAGTACTTGTAATACTATTTTATATGAAGAGAGATGCTCTGGCACAAAAATTAAAAATGGAGGCCCAACGTGCAGCTTTGCAATTACATACCCGTCGTCAATTTTTAAAGGAAGGAGCCATGGGTTTTGGTGCACTTGCTTTGGGCTCATTGCTTGGAAGTTGTGGATTTGATGGATCTTCTGCCCCAAATGCAATGCTAGATGCTTCCAATCCACTTGCGCCAAAACCTCCAATGTTTCCCGGAAAAGCTAAGTCGGTCATTTATTTACACATGGCCGGGGCACCTTCACAACTTGAGATGTTCAGCTATAAGCCAGAATTAGCAAAACTTGACGGTCAGGATTGTCCACAATCTTTACTTGAAGGTAAAAAGTTTGCATTTATAAGAGGAGTACCCAAAATGCTCGGTCCGCAGGCTAATTTTAAACAACACGGGAAAAGTGGCTTATGGCTTTCAGATAATTTACCCCACCTCGCTACTGTTGCAGATGAGATAGCTATGTTAAATGCTGTTACAACCGACCAGTTTAACCACGCACCTGCGCAATTACTGATGCATACAGGGTCAGCACGACTTGGAAGGCCTAGTGTTGGCGCCTGGGTAACTTATGGAATGGGATCAGAAAATAAGAATTTACCTGGTTTTGTTGTATTAACTTCCGGGGGCAATAATCCGGATGCCGGTAAAAGTGTTTGGGGAAGTGGCTTTCTGCCAAGTGTTTATCAGGGCGTGCAATGTAGGGGAGAAGGCGATCCGGTTTTATTTATTAAAGATCCTGATGGAATGGACAGAGATCTTCGCAAAGCATCTATTGATGCCATCAATAAAATTAATCAGGAACAATACGAAGAATATAAAGATCCAGAAATTTTATCGCGCATTGCCCAATATGAAATGGCTTACAAAATGCAGATTTCAGTGCCTGAAGTAATGAATATAAATGATGAGCCAGCATACATACATGAGATGTACGGTACAGAACCAGGTAAAACAAGTTTTGCTAATAATGTATTGCTTGCCAGAAAGCTGGTTGAAAAGGGTGTTCGTTTTGTTCAGTTATTTGATTGGGGTTGGGATACGCATGGAAATTCTGCCAGTGGATCAGTCGATATCGGACTGGTCAATAAATGCCGAAATGTAGATAAGCCCATTACTGCATTGATTCTTGATCTGAAACAAAGAGGTTTACTTGATGAAACTCTGATAGTTTGGGGTGCTGAATTTGGAAGAACCCCGATGCAGGAGAATAGAGAAGGAAAAGATATGCCTTTTAAGGGTAGAGATCATCATGCGGGAGCATTCAATATGTGGATGGCAGGTGGAGGTATTAAGGGTGGTACCACATACGGAGAAACAGACGAAATTGGATACGATATTGTGAATGGTAAAACAGAAGCATTTGATATCCAGGCTACTATACTCAACCAATTGGGCTTCGATCATGAAAAGTTCACTTATGAATCACAAGGAAGGCCTTTCCGCTTAACGGATGTAGGCGGAAAAGTTATTAACGATATTATAGCTTAAATTGAATTTGAGGTAATTATATGAAACAAGACCGAAGAAAGTTTATCAAAACATCTGCTGTTGGTTCAGCAGGATTATTATTATCCTCATTAGAGTCTCTCGCCTTACCCGAAATGACTAATTCAACGTTAAATAAGAATTATGAACTGAAGATTCTGGCAACTATGTGGGGTTATCAGGGTACGGTAGATTCTTTTTGTGCAAAGGTCAAAAAGGAAGGGTATGACGGAATAGAATTGTGGTGGCCAACAGATAATAAAAAGTCTCAGGATGAAATATTTGCCGCTCTGAAGAAGCATGATCTTGAAATTGGCTTCCTCTGCGGGGGATCTCAGTCTGACCCTCAGACACACTTTGAGTTCTACAAAAGAATGATCGATGCGGCAGCGAAACAAAATATTCAGAGACCATTGTACATTAATAATCACTCTGGAAGGGACTATTTTAGTTTCGATGATAATAAGAAATTCATTGAACACACTCAGGCATTGGCAAAGGAAACCGGCCTTTTAATTTGCCATGAGACACATCGTGGCCGAATGTTGTTTGCTGCGCATATTACCAGAAATTTCCTCGAGAAATATCCTGATATGAAGCTGACTTTAGATATTTCACATTGGTGCAATGTGCATGAGAGCTTACTTGCTGATCAGAAAGAAACCATTGATCTGGCCTTGGCACGAACTGAACATATTCATGCTAGAATCGGCCATCCTGAAGGCCCTCAAGTTAATGATCCCCGTGCACCCGAATGGGAATTAACTGTGAAACAACATTTCGAGTGGTGGGATAAAGTAGTGGAGAGGAAAAAAATGAAGGGGGAGCCTGTTACTTTTTTAACAGAATTTGGTCCACCTGATTATATGCCTACTTATCCGTTTACCAGACAAGCTTTGTCTGATCAATGGGCTGTCAACGTGCACATGATGCATTTGCTTAGAAAACGATATTCCTGATTTCATCTTGCCTGAATGAGCACATTAGCTATTTTATTGTTTAGTCTTACTGAATTGGCAGGGAGCTTCCATCCTCTTTTTGTACACCTACCAATCGGGATATTACTGCTTGCAGCCTTATTTCAATTATTGTCCCAAAAGGAAAAATATCAGTCGCTGAGTTCAGCTGTTGATATTTCTTTGTTCTTGGGGATGTGCAGTGCAATTGCCTCCTGCATTAGTGGATACCTGCTTTCAGGTTCTGGTGATTATGATGAAAATCTTGTTTTTAATCATCAATGGTCAGGAATTGCCCTCGCGATAATTTCAATTTTTGCATGGTATTTGAACAGAAAGGGTAGACAAATTACTTGGATTACTATTCTAATGGTATTATTGATTGTGCTCACCGGACATTTGGGTGGTTCCATAACGCATGGCTCTGATTACCTGAGTAGGGCATTCTCTACCTCGAAAACAGAACAAAGCGAAGAGAAAAGGAAGCCAATTCCAAACGTTCAGCAGGCTCTTGCTTATCAGGATGTTATCAAGCCAATTCTTATTTCCAAATGTTATAAATGTCACGGACCAAATAAGCAGAAGGGAAAGCTTAGATTGGATATGCCTGATTTTATTTTAAAAGGAGGAAAGGGGGGCAAAGCAATCATTGCCGGAAATACTGATGAAAGCGAATTGATCAAACGAATCTTATTGTCAAAAGATAGTGATGATCATATGCCACCTATCGAACAACCACAGCTTACAAAAACTGAGCTAGATCTGATTCATTGGTGGGTTAGTAGCGGAGCTGATTTTGACAAAAAAGTAGCCGACCTTGTCCAGCCCGAAAAGATTAAACCTGTACTTTTATCACTGCAGTCTGAAGAAAAACTTGAAAAAGAATTGGTATCTGATATTCCTGAAAAAGAGGTAGAACAGGCAGATACAAAAGTTGTTCAGGAGCTGCTCGCTCGCGGAGTTGCGGTAATACCTGTTGCGTTAAATAGTAACTACCTTTCTATCAATTTCGTTGCTTTAGATTCGATCACTGATAGTGATCTGCAATTATTGCAGTCATTAAGTAAGCAGATAATTTGGTTAAAAATTGGGGATACTAATCTGGATAATGATAAGCTTAAATCCCTTTTGAAATTAACCTCACTTTCCCGTCTGTCAATTGAAAGAACTGCGGTAAACGATACAGGTATTGCAATGCTGACAAGTTTGCCAAATCTAACCTATCTAAACCTTGTTGGAACAACTGTGACAGTAAATGGGCTGATGCAGTTAAAATCATTGAAAGAACTCAGGCAAATTTTTCTTTATCAAACTTCAATTTCTGGTCAAGAATTCAGTCAACTTAATAAAATTTTCCCCAAAGCCGTTATTGATACCGGGGGATATAAACTAAAATTTCTTGAAAGCGATACAGTGGAGCTAAAATCTGCAAGAGTTAAGTTATAGGTTTTTTTGAAGCTTAACGAAAATTTAACACTCATCTTAATATTAAGCTGCATCTTTAAATGAAGGTTTTTATATTATATAAATACACAGGTTATGGAAAAAAGTATAAACAGACAGACCCGTAGAAGTTTTATTCAGCAGATTTCTTTTGCATCGGCTTTATTGCTAAGTGGTAGAATTACCGATCTTTCTGCAGCGGAAGTTTATGACTTAAAAGCAAAAGTTAAACTGAGATTCGTACTAGCATCCGACTTTCATTATGGGCAGCCCAACACGGCATTCGACGAGATGACGGATAAAGTGATTAATCAGATTAATTTGTTTAATAAGAGTAATCGAATTGATTTTTGCGTACTCAATGGTGACATCATTCATAATGAAGAGAACCTTTTACCATTAGTCAAGAAAAAAACCGATAACCTGCAGGTGCCTTATTATGTTGTTCGGGGAAACCATGATATGGTGACTGATGAATTATGGAATGAGGTGTGGAAAATGCCATTGAATCATAGTTTTGAAGCTAAAGGCTCGGCATTCATACTGGCAGATACGTCAAATGTGCAGGGTACATATGTTTCACCAGATTTACAATGGTTAAAAGAGAGGCTTGAACAATATAAAAGTAAAAAGAATGTATTTCTAGTGCTGCATATTCCGCAGGCTAAATGGACTGAGCATGCGATTGATACCCCTGATTTTTTTGAATTAATTCATAAGTATCCAAATGTCAGAGCAGGATTTCATGGTCATGTACATGATCAGGATGGGGTGTTCATGGCGAGAAATATCCCTTTCTTATTTGATTCACATGTTGGAGGAAGTTGGGGAACACCCTACAGAGGATTTAGAGTAGTGGAGTTATTGAATGATGGTACTTTGGTTACCTACATGATGAACCCTACTGAAAAACTTACTGAGCTCAAATATATGGCATAAAATAATTCACCTGGGGTTAACGGCCTCAGATGGATAATACGGCTGGACGGGGCTGCCCATCCCAATGAAAAACTACACCTAGTAAAATAAACCTTACCGTAGGAGGTAGCTTCCGGCTATTGATAATTTGATCTATATCGCGATTTCTTACCGGAACTAACCCGGAGGAAAGGACTGAACTAACCTATAAAACGCAGGTATTGATTTCCAAAATATAATATTGTTATTGAAAAGCTTTATCTGGATAAATTAATGACATTATTTTACCGTTCTTAAAGTGAAACTCAGGTTATAAAGTAAGTTTAATACCACCAAAGAAATTTCGCCTTGACGCAGCATTGAAGAATCTACCTCCAAATGCATTAATATCATTTCCAAGGCTGTAGGTTTCATTTAAGAGGTTGTCAATACCTACATAAAATTCAAGAACTGGTTTTCCAGGTTTTGAACCTCTCCAGCCTGCCTTAAAATGTACAAGGTCAAAACTTTCGGCATACACACTATTGGCATCATTTAGAGGAATTTTTGAGGTATAATTGTGTTGAACGAACAAGAAAAAGTTCTTTTGAAACCTAAAATCCAATCCGCTAACTACCACACTTCTAGGAGTACCTGTTAAGCGGTTCCCTGAAAAGTTAGTGCGGCCATTTTGGTAATCCCTGAAAAAATATCTGCTTAGAGTAAAGCTGTTTTGAATTTGAAGTCCGCTTAAAATTCCTTTTGAACCCGGCTCGATAAGCCAATAACTGCTTTGCGTTTCTAGTCCGGTTTGTCTGGTTCCACCGGCATTTAAATAAAATTCGGTGTCATCTGCGTTTACACGACGAACAATTGCATTTTGAAGACGGTATTGAAAAATAGAGGCATCCATCCAAAGACGATCATTGTTATTTCGTAAACGGAATCCAGCTTCATAGTTCCATCCAGTTTCAGATTCTAGCGTGTTATTGATCTTATTGTCAGAAGCCCTTACTTCGGCAATGGTAGGAGGAGAATAACCTCTGCTAATGGAAGAACGTAGTGCAAGAAGATCTGAAATCTGGTACGATAGAGCGAATCGTGGCATAAGTTCAGGATCGAAATTACGTTCAAAGCTTGAAGTATTTGCACTGAAATCTTTAGAAAACTGATATTTGTAATAGTTTAGACTGGCGGCAACTTCTGCCGTAAGTTTTTCTCCGATATTTGCAGAAAATCGCGTAAAGTAGAAAAATTGACGTGAAAGGATATCGTCCTGAGCCTGCAAGGTGCCACGGACTCCTCTGAGATTATTGTAATTGGCAATATCAGCGCTTGTACTCTGCAATTCAAGTCCGGCATTCCATTTCCAGTCTACCGCATTTTCTTTATTGCCTGATAATTCAAGATAAGTTCTGATTCCACCTGTATATTCATCACGAATCTCATAATTGGTAATGAAGGGGTTCATGTAATCCGTCTTAGAACCATAAACCGCAAAAACATGCCTTAAGTTACCTGCAATCTTTGCATCGTTAACAACACCCCCATATAATGTTTCATTTTCAATTCGTGCTTTTTGTGCAACCGGGCCGGCTACCGTAAGAGTGGAAGGCCTGGCAGCCTGTGGATTTGCAGTATATTGAGCCAAAGTCAAACCGCCTGGTGTATTATATTTCAGGTCGGAGTAAAAGGCAAGTACCCGAAGCTGGCTCTCTTTGGCATAATTCACTCGGTACATGAGCTGCGCATAATGGCGGCTCATGGCACTATGTTCCCGGTAACCATCCGATCTCTGATATGAATGGTTAATGTTCAGATATTGATTTTTGAACTTTTTTTGAACGGCTAACTTTTCATGAAACAATCCATAAGAACCGCTACTTATACCTGCCGAAGCCCAGGTACTGTCGGCATTTTTGTCGATAGGGTTTATCAGTACAACTCCACCGGAGTTTGCCCCAAACAGACTGCCATCTGGTCCTTTCAGAACCTCAATATTATTTATACTATTTACATCTATTAAGTTCAAATAGGTATTTCCTCCTGCATCTGTTAATGGTAATTCATCCAGATACATCTTTACATTCCTAACTCCAAAAGGTGATCTGAGCGAGCTTCCCCGAATAGAAAGACGGTAACTTCCGGGAGATCTTTCTTCCATCCTGATTCCAGGTACAGCATTAAGCGCAGGTAACATGGTGATTCCGGGTTGATCTCTCAATTGTTTGTTACTAATCAAACTTACAGAAGAAGGAACTTTTAATATTGGTTGTTCTGATAGGTATGCTCTGATAACGATTTCTTTAACTTTCTGAACCGAATCTACTTTACCCTGAGCAAAGCCATCACTCACTATTAATGAGAGTAATAAACATAATTTGATTCTAATGCTGTTAAAGTTTCTGTTAATTTCCATTTATTATTTTTAGCTAGTTCTTAGTTTTATAGCCGCGTCTAATTTATTAAAACTTCCATTCGCTTTTTCTCACAAAACCATGTATGTCCATAATATGGATGTAAAATTTTTGAGTGAATTGACACACTTTTTTGAATCCTTGTTCAATGAAAAAACCATCCAGGTTTTGGATGGTTTTAATAGACAATATATTTATAAGACGATATTGTTTTTTTATTCGAAATATTCTTTCATTTTATCGAAAAAGCTCTTTTCATTTTTACCTGGCTGGGGTTTAAAGTTTGGAGACTCTCTAAGCCGATCAAGTATTTCATGCTCATCTTTAGATAATGCTTTCGGGGTCCAGATGTTGACATAAATCAGCTGATCGCCTTTATGATATGAGTTTACTTCTGGAATACCTTTTCCTTTGAGACGGAGTATTTTACCGCCCTGAGTACCCGGTTCAATCTTAATTTTTGCTTTACCATCAATGGTTGGAACTTCAACGCTTGCTCCGATAGTAGCATCAATAAAGCTGATGTGAAGGTCATAAATAACATTATTTCCCTCCCGTTTTAATGAATCATGAGGTGTTTCTTCAATTAATATAATCAGATCTCCTGGAATACCTCCCCTTGGGGCCGCATTTCCTTTACCACTCATTGACAACTGCATTCCTTCACTTACTCCTGCAGGAATATTGATGCTAATAGTTTCTTCACCCCTGCTGAGCCCATCACCATTGCAGACTGTACATTTTGAGGTAATTTGTGTCCCTTCTCCATTACAAGTAGGGCAGGTGCTTGTTGTTTGCATCTGACCTAAAATGGTATTGGTAACCCTTCTTACTGCTCCGCTTCCATTACAGGTACTGCAGGTATTAAATGAGGATTTATCTTTCGCGCCACTACCATCACACGTATCGCAAACAATTTGTTTGTTAACTTTTACTTTTTTCTCAACGCCTTTAGCTATCTCTTCAAGACTTAATTTAACCTTAATTCTAAGGTTGCTACCTCTGGAAGTACGACGTCCGCCTCTGGTCTGTTGCTGTCCGCCAAAAAAACTATCAAACGGACTGCCACCACCACCGCCACCAAAGATGTCTCCAAACTGACTGAAGATGTCTTCCATGTTCATGTGACCACCACCGTATCCGCCGCCATTCGGACTTGATGCTCCTCCTGCATGACCAAATTGGTCATATCTTTTTTTCTTTTCAGGGTTGCTCAATACCTCGTAAGCCTCGGCCGCTTCTTTGAAATTCTCTTCTGAAGCTTTATCTCCCGGATTTTTATCCGGATGATATTTAATTGCCATTTTCCGATAAGCTTTTTTTATCTCTTCGGCGCTTGAACTGCGTGTGACACCAAGAATGTCGTAATAATCTCTTTTAGCCATTTTTATAAATCAACAATATGCATATTGTTTAATTGCCTAGGTAATTCTGATTTTAATATACTTACTTGTTATTTATGCACCAATAATAACTTTTGCAAAGCGAATCACTTTATCATTAAGCAAATAACCTTTTTCTAATTCATCTAGTATCTTACCCTTTAAATCTGAAGAGGGTGCAGGAATACTGGTTATACCCTCATGAAGATCTGCATCAAACTCTTTCCCGATTGATTCCATTTCTTTCAAGCCTTTTTGGGTAAGAATACTTTTTAATTTATGTTGAACAAGTGTAACTCCTTCTTTTACTGACAGTATATCTGTTGCAGTTTCTATTGATTTTTGAGCTCTTTCAAAATCGTCAAGTACAGTTAAAAGGTCAGATATGACATCTTTTCCTGCTATCTGCAATAATTCTAATCGCTCTTTACTGGTACGGCGCTTAAAATTGTCAAATTCTGCATATAAACGGAGGTATTTATTATTCCATTCTGTCGCTTCTGCCTTTAATTTATCTTCTGCTGAAATTTGGGATTCTGCATTTTCTGAAGATAAATTTTCTGATTCTTCTTCTAAATTGCCTGAAACTTCATTTTTATTGATCTCATTTTCATCAAGCATGTCGTTTTGCTCAGTATTTTCAGGAGTTTGATTCACTTCCATTTTGTTCTTCTTCTTTTTATTCAACATTTCTGAAAAATTCATATTGATTCATGGCAATTTTTTTGCCAAAGATAAAATCAGTCAAGCTGTCAGTGTTTTCAGAAATAAAGGATAAAAGAGCCAGAATCAAAGACTGTTTAAAGGCAATATAAATTAGGATTAACAGAGCTTATTAAAAATGTGGAATTAGTAGGCTAATTATCTTTTCCTATATTTTCACATCTTCATGAACTAGCCCAGCTTCACATTTAATTATTCTGGATGGAAAGGTTCTGATAATATGATAATCGTGAGAAGCCATTAATACTGCGGTTCCCGATTGACTGATTTGCTTCAATAGCGTAACAATTTCTTCAGATGTTTCAGGGTCAAGATTTCCTGTTGGTTCATCAGCAAGTATCAATTCAGGATCATTCAATAGTGCTCTGGCAATTACAACACGTTGCTGCTCCCCTCCAGATAATTCATGTGGCATCTTTTTGACTTTTGAACGTAAGCCAACCTTCTCCAAAACGTCGAGTAAACGTTCAGAAATTAATTTTTGATCCTTCCATCCAGTGGCTTTCATTACGAATTCCAGATTTTGTTCAATGCTGCGATCGGTCAGTAACTGAAAGTCCTGGAACACAATTCCAAGCTTACGACGAAGAAAAGGTATCTCTTTTTCACTTAGTTTTTTAAGGTCAAAACCTGCAACAAGTCCATTTCCATTTGAAATATGCAGATCACCATAGATAATTTTTAATAAACTACTTTTCCCGGAACCGGTTTGTCCGATCAAAAAAACAAACTCACCCGGATTGATCTGTAGATTTACATTACTCAGTACCAGATGATTCTGCTGGTAAACATCTATACCTTCTAATTTTATAACGGAGTTTCCGATCATAATTCTAATTTTAAAATTTGCCCGAAAGGGAGGTCTTTAATTTTATCCATAATGTAATCTGCCTTCTCTGAAAGTCCAACCTTTTCCAATGCTTTTTCAGGCCGGTCTACCCGAAAATACGCCAGAAGTGTGAATTTCTCATCACGTAATTGAACATAATCCGGGATTTTAGCTCCCCCTTTTACTTTAATCACATACATTGGTATCAAAGTTAATTATTTACATTTAGTATCAAGTATCAAGAGTCAAGAATCAAGACTGAATTCAGGTTCATTTGGTATTTCTTAGACAGAACACGGCGATAAAGTGTAACTCATATCCGACCTCAGACCTCCGATAACAGACAACAGGTAACAGACAACACCTAACTACTCAAGTTCTCTCAAAAACTTCATCGTATCCACACCATCTGCATAATCAAAAAGGCCCGGGCACTGGCTTTGACCAAATGGTACTGTGCTAAGTGGTAATTTGGAGTTTGAAACGATGCACTGGATCAGATCTTCATTTTTTATTAATTCAAGGCCAACTTCTTCAAGGCTCTGATATTCTTCGTAATATAATACTGCCAGCGGTGAAACAAAACTTGAATCTTCTTTTAATAATAGAAATCCGTTGTCGAGGTGTTTGTCGAGATTGACTAAAAATATCGATTTGTTATAATCGTAGTTGTTATTGTATTTGTGATGATCGGCTACGGCTTTAAATTCTTCTATCGATTCAAAAAATGTTTTGAAATCATATCCTTTTGGCACATAGATTTTTGAGACGTTCCTGCAGCCTAGACCGAAATAATCAAATATATCATGACCAAGTGCTTTGAGATCTTCCCTGCTCTCCCGACCGTTTAGTACAGCAACACTGTTTCGGTTTTTACGGATGATATGTGGCACCTTACTGAAATAATAATCAAAATATCTTGAAGTGTTGTTGCTGCCGGTTGCGATTACCGCATCAAAATCTTTCAGTCTATCAATAAAACTGATCCGACGCTCAAAAGCTGGCTCAATTTCAATTAGTTTTTCCAGTATGTAGGGTATAAATTTCTGATCTTGGGAGGATAGTTTAATCAGCGCTTTGTGACCTGATGCCAAAACGCAAAGGATATCATGAAATCCAACAATTGGAATATTGCCTGCCAGAATTAAACCAATAGAGCGCATCTTTAATTCGGCGTTTCCAGATTCATTTTGTAGCCATTTTTCCAAATCCCTTTTATTCAGCATTCCAGCAATGGCACGAACTGCCATTTGTGCACTTTGAGGAGTGAACCAGGCATTATATTGGTGTGCAGCGCTAATCAGTGCACTTAATTGCTCATTTGGCTGTGCCAAGATATGGCTTAAAGCCTCAAAAGCTATGATTCGTTGATTACTTGTCAAAATCTTACTCATTCAAATTTTTACTTCAAATAATGTTATATTTGTACCACACTTTAATATGAGACTATTCTCTATTGAAGTGCAAAAATAGCTTTACAAATAGACTTTTAGATAAAATGGCAATTAAAATCACCGATGAGTGTATTAACTGCGGGGCTTGTGAGCCCGAATGTCCAAATAATGCAATTTATGACGCAGGTGCTGCATGGAGATTTTCCGATGGTACAGGATTAAAAGGACTTATTGATTTTGGAGATGGTTCAACACTCAATGCTGAAGAAGCACAGGCTGCTGTTTCAGATGAGGTGTATTACATTGTCTCTGACAAATGCACAGAATGTGTAGGTTTTCATGATGAGCCTCAGTGCGCTGCTGTTTGTCCGGTAGACTGCTGTGTTGATGATGAAGATGTTCGTGAAAGCCGTGAAGAACTGCTTGCTAAGAAATCTTGGCTGCACCTTGAATAAAGGTCTTAAAAAACATTAGCGTATTGATATTTTCAATGCTTTTTTATTAAGTTTTTTCACTTCTGCAACGGATTAGGAATAATCAAAACAGGGCATTTTGATCTTCTTGTAACACCCTCGGAAACACTTCCTGAAATAAAGTGATCAAATCCTGTTCTGCCATGGGTTCCCAGTATGATCAGGTCAGCATTGCATTCTTCTGCTACTGAAAGTATCTCATCCTGTGGCCTCCCAATCCGGGTATAGGTTGAAATCTCTACTTTCTTTCCATGCTGCTCAATTAATCTTTTAAAAAGATTTTTACTCGCTTCTTCCTGAATGTTCATTAACTCAGGAATCATTGCAGGCGACTCGTTAAGTAAGGGGTCAGCTGTGTAAGATGATGCAATTGGAATTTCATCCGCATGTACCAATATGATTTTTGAACCGAGATTATGTGCAAGCAATACACCGTAATTTACTGCCAAATCAGAATAAGGGCTGTCTTCAACCGCTATAAGTATTCTGTTAATGTTTTCAGGACTTATCATAATTCTTTTCCGGTTAAATTACAGTGATTTTGATATTAAGGCTTCAATTATCCCTCAATTTAGTGTAAAATTGGTTTATTTGCAATATGAATCAACAGTTTGGTGTCTGTAATCTTGCGCTTGTCCCGCTCCGGACTGATCCATCCGATAGGAGCGAGATGTCTTCTCAATTATTATTTGGCGATAGTTTTGTTATTCTTGAGGTTGGAGAGAAATGGACAAGGGTTGTGACCAGCTATGATGACTATGAAGGCTGGATAGATAATAAACAATACGTTGTAATTAGTGATATAGCCCATGCTGGCTTATCAAATCTGAATACAATACTTGGTTTATCCGCAATTCATGCTGTATTGAAAACCGATACTTCAGAAGTGCTGAGTCTGCTGGCTGGTACCATTATTCCCCAAACTGTAGATAATTATTTCTATTTGGGAGAAACCCGATATAAACTCGAAGGACAGGTTCGCCATCCGAATATTAACGAATTCAGATCTTCAGTTACGAATGCAGCCATGTTTTTTATGAATGCACCTTATTTATGGGGAGGACGTTCAGTTTTTGGTATCGATTGCTCTGGGTTTACGCAAATGGTGTTCCGGCAATTTGGTATCCGTTTAAAGCGGGACGCTTGGCAGCAGGCTGAACAAGGTGAATTATTAGGATTTATTCAGGAAGCCAGAGCAGGGGATCTCGCTTTTTTTGATAATGAAGAAGGCCGTATCACTCACGTTGGAATCATGCTCGACAATAATCGTATTATTCATGCGTCAGGAAAGGTTAGAATCGATACTATCGATACGCAGGGTATTTTCAATAAGGAGCAGAATAAATACACGCACAAATTGAGGATTGTTAAGCGATTTAATTAGTTGAGAATTGAGAATTGACAGTTGACAGTTGACAGTTGACAGTTGACAGTTGACAGTTGACAGTTGAGAAGATTACTAAATTAAGTTATTTTAAGAGTAAATACATGAAGCTTTGTGCAATTTCTCAGGCAACGGGCAACTGATAAATTATGCCTCAAATTCCACTCTCCAAATCTTCATCAACTTATCATCGCTAACTGAAATGAGATGATTATCAATCGGTTCCCAGATTATTTTGTTTATGGAAAGGCGGTGGGAATCATACCCTTTTTCAATGCTGATGGTTTTCTTCAAGCTGTAAGTTTCTGTATCCCATATTTTGATGCTTTTATCCCGGCTTGCCGTTGCAAGGTATGGGAGATCTGGGTGGAAAGCGATACTATAAATCGAGAATAAATGTGCCGGAATACTCTGGATCAATGAATAATCTGAAGTACTCCAAATCTTCAATTGAGCATCCCTGCTTCCTGTTAAAAGGTGTTTTCCATCCGGAGAATATTGTATTGAACTTACCGGCATGGTATGTTCATTGATAATATGAATCAGGCTATAATCTTCGAGATTATATATTCTAACCGTATTGTCTTTACAACCAAAAGCAACAGTTTTTTCATCCGGACTGATCGCGATTACCCTTATTGTTTCTTGAGAAACCTTGAATGAAAATACTAATTTCAGACTTTTCAGATCCCAAATACTAACTGTTCCATCTTCAGATGATATCACCAGTTCATTTTTTGAACCTACAGATTTGATATCAAAAATCGGAAGTTTATGATGATCCAATACCGCTACAACCTTTTGTTCCTCAAAATTGAAAACATCTACCTGTCCGCTACGCTCTGCAGCCAAAAGTAAAGGTTCCGAAATTGGGCAATGGAGACTGTAAACTGATGATTTTACTGGGAATAGCACCTTGATAAAGCCTGGTTTTTTTACATGCCATTCTACAACCCCTTTGTCATTCCCGCCAGTGAATACTATTCCGGCTTTTTGAGAATTCTCAACGGCAAAGATGGGATTTTGATGCCCTGATAAGGTAGCTATATTTTGTATTTTAATCATATTTTGAGGCTGCTCAAAATCTATTTTCCTGAATGTCTTCCCTCCAGATTTTGGGCAATTTTTTCAAGGCTGACGTTCTTTTCTTTCAACAATACCAGCAGATGAAATATCAGGTCAGACGCCTCATTGATTAAGTCATTCTCTGTTTCATTGAGTGCAGCAATAACAGTTTCAACACCTTCCTCACCAACCTTTTGTGCAATCTTATTCAATCCTTTATTTCGAAGCTTATTGACATAAGATTCTTCTACGGGATTTGCATATCGATCCCCAATGATTTTCTCCAGTTCAAAAATGAAATTCTGGTTAAATGCAGTATCAAAACAGCTTCTGTTGCCTTTGTGACAAGTAGGACCAATTGGATTTACTTTAATTAACAAAGTGTCATTATCACAATCCTCACTGATAGATAATACATCGAGATAATTCCCGCTCTCCTCACCTTTTGTCCATAATCGGTTTTTCGATCTTGAAAAAAATGTGACCCTCTTTTCAGTGACTGTTTTCTGGTATGCTTCCGCATTCATGTAGCCAAGCATTAACACTTCTAGCGTTTGCTCATCCTGAATGATTGCAGGTATCAGGCCATTTCCTTTATTGAAATCAATTGTCATGTTCTCCGGACTTATAATCTAACTTCTATTTTATGTTTATGGAGCACTTTCTTCAAGTCGGGAATCAGAATTTCACCGTAATGAAAAACTGAAGCTGCAAGTGCTGCATCTGCATTACTTATTTTAAATACATCCACAAAATCCTGAATATTTCCTGCACCACCGGAGGCAATCAGGGGAATGTTTAGCGTATTATTTATTTTCTTTAGCAAGCTATTATCAAAACCAGCTTTTGTACCATCATGGTCCATGGAAGTTAGAAGGATTTCTCCTGCACCCCTGCTCTCGGCTTCCTTAATCCAGTCTTCGGTCTCAATTTCTGTCGCAATTCTGCCTCCATTCAAGTGGACATAATTTTTGCCATTTATATGTTTTGTGTCAATAGCCACTACAACGAACTGCTTCCCAAATGCCATTGCAAGTTCATCGATAAATGCCGGGTTCCTGACTACTGCAGAATTAACAGAAATCTTGTCAGCTCCTGAGTTGAGAAGTACGTCGGCATCAGATATCTCATTTATTCCCCCGCCAATTGTAAACGGAATGTTGACCTGCCTGGCAACAGCTTGAACAAGTTCAACAATTGTTTTTCTTCGCTCATGAGTTGCTGTAATGTCAAGAAATACAAGTTCATCAGCCCCTTGTCTGGAATACTGATAAGCTAATTCAACTGGATCTCCCGCATCTCTTAAAGAAACAAAATTGACGCCTTTAACGGTTCGTCCATCTTTTACATCAAGGCAGGGTATAATTCGTTTTGCCAGGTCATTGCCTGCAGTAATCACGTCAGTTTGTAGGATTGAGGATTTCAAAACTTAGATAAATGAATTACCCTTCTATGGGTGTTTGTTTGTAAAAAGAAATTAATTGCTTACCTAACTATGGCAAATTTTTAATTCTTAAAACCGAAAAATTTAGAAACTAATCAATGCTTTAAGATTCCAGTCTTTAATTTCTTCTGTTGAAATTCGTCCTTCATAGATTGCTTTACCAACAACACATGATTCAACTTTGATTTTTTGCAGATCTTCAATATCCTTCATTGAACTGATTCCACCTGAAGCAATCAATTTTATGAATGGGGAGTGTTCAAGCAACTTTTTATATAAACTTACTCCAGCACCGCCTAATTTACCATCCTTATCGATATCTGTGCATAGAAACCTAAAAAATCCAAGATTCAAACATTTATCAACATAATCCATCAGTTTAATGGGAGAACTTTCCATCCATCCTGAATATTTGATTACTTCATCAAGTACATCAATGGCCACCACAACCTGATCCTGACATTTCTCTTTACCACATACTTCCTGACTTAGCTCCTGAAGGAAATTTACATTGGTGATTGCCTGAGTTCCAACTATAACCCGATGGACTCCGGCATCAATCAGTTCTTTCACTTTTTCAATACTTCTGATGCCACCACCATACTGTATTTTTATACTCGTCTTGTGGATAATATCAAACAGATATTTTTGATTACTAAAATCACCCTTAGCACCGTTAAGGTCTATGATATGGATAAACTCAGTACCGTTAGAAGTGTATTTTTCAATCATCCCCTCCAGGGTAACATCATAAAATGTTGCCTGTTCATAGTCTCCTTCACGTAAACGGACAACCTTTCCGTTTAAAATATCAATAGCTGGAATTATATACATGAGCTTAAACTAAGTGTGCAAAATTTTTTAACAATTGTTCACCGGCTACACCGGATTTTTCTGGATGAAACTGAACGCCATAAAAGTTATCTTTCTGTATAACCGCAGAGAATTTTATTCCGTATTCTGCTAAAGCAATCGTAAAAATAGAATTAAATTCTATAAAATAAGAGTGAACGAAATAAAAATGAGTTCCCGGTATGATATTTCTGAACAAAGGATTATTAGAAGACTGAAATACTTTATTCCATCCGGTATGTGGTACTTTAATATTTAGTTTCTCACTAAATAGCCTTGTTTTGAGTGGAATTATACCTGTTAGATTGGAGTCACCTTCCTCTGAATGGATGGTCAATAACTGCATTCCTACGCAAATTCCAAGCACTGGCTTCTTTAGAGCTATTATGGATGGCACTAGTCCGGTATCTTCCAGCTTTTGCATGGCCGAACCTGCATGGCCTACACCAGGAATAATATAGCGGTCGTATTTATCGAAGTCTTCTGCTTTTTTGATCATCCCATAGTTTAATTCAAGACGATCAAGAGCAGCAGTTAACGAAAAAATATTTCCGGCGCCATAATAAACTATACCAATCATAATACTCCTTTAGTACTTGGCAATTCTGTTCCAGTAATTTGAATGGCTTGTTTTATGCATTTAGCCAGAGCCTTAAAGCTTGCTTCTATCATGTGATGGGTATTACTTCCATCTATAATTTTGAGATTTAAATTCATGCCGGCATGCTCAGAGAATGATTTCATCCAATGATCAAACATTTCTGTCGGGAAATCGCCAACGTACTCGCGGTCGAATTTGCCTTCATAAATAAAATAAGCCCGGTCAGAAAAATCAATAGCGCATTGAACCAGTGCCTCGTCCATCGGCAAAAGAAATCCATAACGCTCAATTCCGCGCTTATCTCCCAATGCCTGTTTAAAAGCTTTTCCCAATGCAATTGCACTGTCTTCAATTGTATGATGCTCATCAATTTCAAGGTCGCCCTGAACCCTGATAGTCAAGTCGATACCCGAATGCTTTGCCAATTGATCAAGCATATGATCATAAAATTTCAATCCGGTATCAATGTTATGCTCACCATTTCCATCCAGGTTCAAAATCAGACTGATTTTCGTCTCTTTTGTATTGCGCTCAAGTTCAACTAATCTGTCTTTTTTGGCACTAAGAAATTTACTTATTTCCTTCCAGTTATTACTACAAAGAGCTGTATTATCCAAGTTCCGGTTTGAAAAAAAGATAGCCTTACATCCAAGATTTACCGCAAGCTGAACATCAGTTTCACGGTCGCCTATAGTATAAGAATTATGAAGATCGATGAGGTTGGAGATCAGGTAATTAGTTAATAATCCAGTATTTGGCTTACGATTCGGACTATTATCCTCCGGAAAGGAATCATCAATGAATAGTTCAGCAAATCTTATCCCTTCATTTTCCAGAACCTTCAGCATTTTCTGATGTGGTTTTTGGAAATCCTCTTCAGGGAAACTGCTTGTGCCTCTTCCATCCTGATTGCTAACCATTACTAATTCATACCCAAAATCTTGAAGCATTTTCAATGATGAAATTGCATAAGGAATGAACTCCAATTTTTCAAGACTATCTACCTGCATGTCGACAGGGGGCTCGACAATTATAGTTCCATCGCGATCAATAAATAATACTTTTTTCATATTTCAATAGGATCCTGAAAGGTCTTTAAAGCATTTAATAATTCTATATTTTCTTGGGGAGTACCAATGGTTATTCGTAAACAACCATCACATAGTTCAACTTTAGAACGATCGCGAACAATAATGCCCAAACTGACTAAATAACTGTAAATAGCTTTTGGATTTATAGTTTTTACCAAAATAAAATTGGCATCAGAGGGATATATTTTTATTACCAATGCACATTGAGACAGTTCTTCTATTAATTTATTGCGTTCTGCCACAGTTTCTTTGATCCAGTTATTAACCTGATCTACATTCTGTAATGCTTCAAGAGCCAGCTCCTGTGATGCTTCATTAATATTATACGGTGGCTTCACTTTGTTGAAAACTTCTATTAATTCTTCACTTGCAAATGCCATCCCAACCCTCAATCCGGCAAGACCCCAAGCTTTTGATAGGGTTTGAAGTATAACCAGATTCGAATATTCAGTTAGTTCCTGAATAAAAGTTTTTTGTCTACTATAATTGATATACGCTTCATCAATAACTACCAACCCATTAAAGTTGGCAATTATGGTCTCAATATCCTGCCGGTCAATTGAGTTTCCGGTGGGATTATTTGGAGAGCAGATAAAAATAATTTTTGTGTGATCATCAATAGCTTCTGCTATTGCCTCCATATTCAGCTGATAATCAGACCTAAGAGGTATTTTGCGAACCTCAACATCATTGATATTTGCTGAAACTTCATACATTCCATAGGTAGGGGGGAGTGTTATCACATTATCTACTCCGGGATTACAGAATGCTCTAAATAGAATATCAATTGCTTCATCACTTCCGTTACCTAAGAAAATATTCTTAACCGGTACACCCTTTATTTCAGACAGGCGTTTTTTCACTTTCAATTGAAGCGGATCAGGATAACGGTTGTAACTACGGTCTAAAGGGGAACCAAAGCTGTTTTCATTTGCATCCAAAAAAATGGAAGCTTCACCCTTGAACTCATCCCTGGCAGATGAGTAAGGCACAAGGTCCTTAATGTTTTTACGAAGTATATTATCTATGTTAAACATCGTATTTCTTATTTTTAATGCCCGGATTATTTATTACCGGCTGTCTTTTAAACGTACAGAAACAGCATTCTTATGTGCCTGTAATCCCTCGAGCGATGCCAGAATCTCTACTGCTGGCCCAAGGTTTCTAATGCCCTCCTTGCTGATGTGCTGAAAGGTAATTTTTTTCACAAATGAATCTACTGAAACTCCTGAATATGCTTTTGCATATGAACTGGTAGGCAGCGTATGGTTTGTCCCTGAAGCATAATCTCCTGCACTTTCAGGAGTGAGATGCCCAAGGAATACCGAACCTGCATTAATTATATCATCACTAATGCTTTCCCATAGATCTGTTGCCAGTATCAGGTGCTCAGGTGCATAGCTATTACTGAATTTCATTGCTTCTTTGAGATCAGAACAGAGAACAGCATAAGAATTGGCAATAGCTTTTGCAGCTATATCAGCTCTTGGTAGTAGGGCAAGCTGTTTTTTAAGTTCAATCTGGGTATCTTCAATGATTTTTTCAGAAGTGCAAACCAGCACTGCCTGACTATCGATTCCATGTTCTGCCTGCGCCAAAAGATCAGCTGCTACATATTCTGCATTTGCGGTATCATCGGCTATTACCAAAACTTCAGAAGGACCTGCCGGCATGTCTATTGCTGTGTGACTTTCAGATTGAATAATTGTTTTTGCCTTGGTTACATACTGATTGCCAGGGCCAAAAATCTTGTCAACTTTCAGGATACTTTCTGTCCCGTAAGCCATAGCAGCAACCGCCTGGGCGCCACCTGCAAGATAAATTCGGTCAATTTGAAGTATTTCGGCACAATAAGCAAGGTAAGCATTTACCTTCCCGTCTTTCTGTGGTGGCGAACAAACAATAATTTCTTTGCATCCGGCAATTCTTGCAGGTATACCCAACATCAGAAAGGTGCTTGGCAAAACCGCTGTTCCTCCTGGTATATATAGTCCAACTTTCTCAATTGCTCTTAACTCCCGCCAGCAGATGACACCTTTGGATGTTTCAATCTTATCTTCCTTTTGGAGCTGATTTGCATGAAATTTCCATATGTTGTCATAAGCAAGTTTAAGAGCCTTTTTTGACTCTTCGGATGCGCCTGAAGCGATCGTTTTAATTTCTTCTTTTTCCAAAAAGAGTTTATCGAGGGCAATTCCATCAAACTTTTTGGCAAAGCTTTTAAGGGCATTGTCGCCATTAAGCTTAACCTCATCTATAATTTCTGTAACTGCTGTCCGAATGTTATTGCTAGAATCTATGTTGCGTTTACAAAGTTCATTAACAGCTTTAGTGTCAAGATTCTTTAAATTATAGACGTTCAACATACCAATACTTTTTATAAGATAATCTTTTCAATGGGCATTACGACAATTCCCTGGGCACCCGCATTTTTCAGCAGACTAATCTTTTCCCAAAAATCGCGTTCTGGAATTACTGTATGAATGGCTACCCAGCCGCTTTCTGCCAATGGCACTACAGTCGGACTTTTTACTCCTGGAAGAAGTTCAAGGATGCGATCCAGATTTTTAGATTCCGCATTCAGAACCACATATTTGGTTTCCTTAGCTCTCAGTACAGACTGGATTCTTTGAATCAATTCAATAACCAGAGGTTCAACTTCAATTCCGTTTCTTCCGATCAGCACAGCTTCAGACTTCATCACCTCAGCAAATGGCTTTAGTCCGTTGCTTTTGAGTGTACCTCCTGTAGATACTATGTCGAATATTGCATCACTCAGTCCAAGCCCCGGAGCAATTTCAACCGAACCCGATATAGTACGGATTTCTGCATCGATATTGTTCTGGTCCAGGTAGTTCTTAAGAATTACCGGATAGGAGGTTGCAATCGATTTTCCGTTCAGATCAGCTATCGTTTCAATTGTACTATGTGTTTGTACTGCCAGTTTTAAGGTGCATTTGCCAAATCCCAGCATTTGTAGGAAGCTGACATCTACCCCGGTTTCACTGATTACATTTTCGCCGACTATTCCTAGGTCGGCAATGCCATCCTGAACATATTCTGGAATATCATCATCCCGGAGAAATAATATTTCAAGTGGAAAATTTGATACATTGGATATCAAGGAGCTTTTGTAATTCTCGAAACTTAATCCGCAGTTTTTTAGTAGCTCGACCGATTTTTCGTTTAATCTACCAGATTTCTGGATAGCTATTTTAAGAGTTTTCAAATTGTATGTTTTAATTAGACCAAAAATTATTAAGAAATAGTTTCACGTAGAAACGTACATTATATTACATCGCCGCAAAGCGATGATGAAAATGTAAGTGATGTGTGAAAACTATATTCATAATATTTGGCCCAAATAGCTTGGGAGGCCAGCAAATATAACGATTGGTAATTGGAATAAAAAATTTATGTTAATTGAGAGTTGAGAGTTGAGAATTGACAGTTGAAAGAGTGCTAAATTGTAATATTTCCATTTTCTAATTTTTCAACTATTTATTGTTGTCTGTTTTAGCGAAACTCAATTCTCAATTCTCCACTCTCAATTCTCAACTAATTTCCCAATTCCTTTCATAACAGATTAATTATCATTAATTTTGGTTCTTAATGAGATTCCTGTCGCCCGGATTTTTATTTGCCCTTTTGACAATCGCAATTCCTGTCATTATCCATCTTTTTAATTTCAGAAAGTTTAAGAAAGTATATTTCAGCAATGTTCGATTTTTAAAAGACGTCCAGCTACAAATATCTTCACGGCAACATCTTAAAGATAGGTTGATTCTGTTCACAAGGATTCTTGGTCTTAGTTTTCTGGCTTTTGCATTTGCACAACCATATATCCCGGCAGAGGATCAGAGAAATGGTTTTCAGCAAGAGGTTCTAAGTATCTATATTGATAATTCCTACAGCATGGAAGCTGTAAATAAGGAAGGAACTCTGCTGGATGAGGCGAAAAGAAAAGCCAGAGAACTTTCATCAGCCCATGGTATCAGCGATAAATTTCAGCTACTAACTAATGACTTTGAGGGTAAAAACCAAAGGCTTTTAAGTTTTGAAGAATTTCAAAATGCAGTTGATGAAGTAAAGATCAGTTCAGCTAATCGCACAATTGATCAGATAATTAGTCGCCAAAGGGAGGTGTTTCTGAAGGAGCCAAACTCACTCAAAACAATCTACTTTATTTCTGATTTTCAGAAAAGTATAATTCCTGAAGATCCTATACCTGTTGACAGTTCAATTAAGATTCGGCTTGTCAAATTGAGTTCCAATTCTCTTCCCAATGTTTCAATTGATTCGGTATGGTTCGGTACTGCTATTCATAAGCCAGGTGATTCAGAGAAGCTCGTGGTCAGACTTCGTAATAATTCAGATGAAGAAGCACTGAATATTCCGGTGAAATTACAAGTTAACAAAGTGCAAAAAGCTATCGCAAGCATGACTATCAGTCCGCGAAGCATGCAGACAGATACCTTAAACTTCAGTGGTTTGAATTCAGGTTGGCAGCAAGCTGAATTGGAGATTACAGATTTCCCGGTAGTTTTCGACGATAAGTTTTATTTTAGCTTTAATGTTCAGCCTTCACTCTCTGTACTTATTATTAGTGGAGGTAAACAGAATGAGTATCTCAACTCGGTCTATCGCTCCGATCCATTTTTTAAGGTAATTAATGTGGCATCTGGCAATATTAATTATTCAGGATTGTCAGAATATCCTTTGATTATTCTGAATGAAGTCGCATCTATAAGTGATGGATTGATCCAACAATTGAACAGTTACATCCTACGGGGTGGCAGTCTGATTGTTTTCCCTGATCTTGAAAATGACCAATCTGATTTAAAGAAATTTCTTGCTAAAGTGGGCACAGATATCCCTATTCAGGTTTTGAATACAGAAAATAAGGTCACAGCAATTAATTTGGATCATCCAGTTTTTCAGGGTGTTTTTGAAAATGTCCCTAAGCAAATAGATCTTCCTATTGTTAAAAAATATCTTCGATACAGTTCACAAAACACTAATAATCGTCAAAACTTACTCGAGATGCAGGGTAAAATTTCATTTTTTAGTGAATACAAGATTGGCTCCGGGAAAATATACTTGTCGGCTGCAACTTTAAACTCTGAAACGAGTAATTTTGCAAGACATTCAGTTTTTGTGCCTATCATGTATCAGACAGCGCTTTTATCACTACGAAACCAGAATTTATTTTTCAAATTGAACCGTGATCAGCAAATTGAATTGCCAAAAATATCCTTAAACTCAAATCAAACTCTTAAATTGAAGAATGAGAAGTTTGAGGCAATACCTGATCTAAGGCAAAATGAGAATTTTTCTCAGCTATACATTGCTGATCAGATCAAAAAAGCCGAAAATTATCAATTATTGAAAAATGATAGTTTGATAGCAGTGCTTTCTTTTAACGAAAACGGTTCAGAATCTAATATGAGCTATTTGAACAATGGACAGATAAAAGAGCTATTTCCCAAACAGAAAATTGAAATTTTGAATACGGATCCGAGTTCTATATCAAATGCTGTAAAATCTATTGATCAGGGAACTTCATTATGGAAAGTTTGTCTGATATTGGCCTTATTTTTCTTTGCTGCCGAGATTTTACTCTTACGCTTTTACAAAGGGACTCAAATTAAACCTATAAACAATTGAAAAAATTATTAATTCAGTCTGCGAAAATTTTAGATCATCAAAGTGCATTCAACGGAAAGATTGCCGATGTATTAGTTAGCGATGGCAAGATAGCTGAAATAGGAAAAAATATAAGTATCTCTGACAAGGATACACTCGTTGTTTCAGCAAAGGGGCAGGTACTTTCAGCAGGTTTTTTTGATCTTAATGTGAATTTTGGGGAGCCTGGTCTTGAAACTAAGGAAGATATGGGCACCGGATGTATGACTGCAGCTTCAGGCGGTTTTACAGGTCTAGCTCTGATGCCCAATACTCAGCCTCCAATTCATTCAAAGGCAGAGGTTTCTTATCTGAAAAGTAAATCAAAAAATAATCTGGTTGAGGTTTATCCCCTCGGCTGTATAAGTCATAAGCGGGAGGGTCATGAACTTGCAGAAATGTACGATATGCAACAATCCGGTGCAATTGCTTTCACAGATGGAAACAGACCGGTTTCTAACGCAGGTTTGATGAGCAGGGCCTTATTGTACACCAAATCATTTGAGGGGCTTATTATTTCTTATGCAGAGGATCAAGACATTGCAGGCAATGCGAAAATGAACGAAGGACTGATGAGTACCTATCTTGGTATGAAAGGAAATCCTTCACTTGCAGAAGAATTGATGATTGCACGGGATTTATATCTTGCCGAATACAATGATGCCCGGATACATTTTAGCACCATCAGCTCTTCAAAAAGTGTGGATCTGATTAGAAAAGCAAAAAAGGCAGGAATTAAAGTGAGCTGCGATGTAGCTGCTCATAACTTAGTATTTACTGAAGATGAGCTGGAAGGGTTTGAAAGTAACTTTAAAGTTAAGCCACCCCTACGCACAAAAAAAGATCAGAGTGCTTTGATTGCGGGTCTAAAGGATGGGACCATCGATGCCATTGTTTCTCAACACTCTCCACATGAAATAGAATTTAAAAATGTCGAATTCGAGATTGCGTCATATGGGATAATCGGTTTGCAAACCGCATTGCCTGTTGCCCTGAAAGCCGGGTTAAGTTTGGAAACGATTATTGAAAAAATGGCCATTGCTCCGAGAAATATTCTCGGACTTTCAATTCCTCAGTTAAAAATCGGAAATTCTGCTAACTTTATTCTGTTTAATCCCGAAGAAGAGTGGGTTTTAAATGAGGAAAGTAACAGATCTAAATCATCTAATTCGCCTTTTTTCGGTAAAAAGTTGATAGGAAAAGTGAAACTTGTATACAATAATGGCCAGTACATTATATTTTAAATTAGAAATATGAATACAAGTATAGATCATGCAATGAATGTAGCTCTTGCGCAATTTGCTACGGTAAATAAGCAGGAGTATAAATCCTTTTCAAAGGCTTTGACTGCCGTTTTTAATCTTGAAAAGTCCTACCTCAATAAAGTAGATGCGCTTGATCAGGTTTTTGATGACCAACCGGCTTTTGAACCACTTCGCGAGTTATTCTTTGATTTGCTCTTAATCAACTTTCTAAATGAAGATATCCGTAAACTTGAAGAAGACTATCTCGATTCACCTGAATGGGAAAAAATTGAAGAAAGTACAATCGACAGGGGTACAGAACTTTTAAATTTGTTACTTTATTTACAAGAATGTAAGGATGAAGCGATTGAACCTGAACTAGGCGATTTCTTGCGTGAATTTTTGCTTGTAGATGAGGATGAATTTCAGGATGAACATCGTATTTATGAGGAGGTAATTGCCAATCAAATTCTTGTAGAAAGTGATTTGAAAGAAGTGGCTCGTGTAACATCCGAATTATCCGATGATTCTGAATTGAAGGAATTATTTTATTCTATGATTGGCTTTTTCAGGGATACAAACCCTTCTGATTCAGATTTTAATGATTTTGTAAACCACAGTCCAAATCCCGATTTTGATTCTGCAGTATATTCACTATTAATTTCATATAATTCTCAAAACTAATTCAAACAAAAAAATAAAATCATGGAATTTTCAACAGAAAACTTAAACAAAGCAGCAAGTACTAATGGGCTGATTATTGGCATTATATCAACAGTGGTAGGTGTAGTTACTTATTATGTTTTCCCTTCGATGCTTGGCTCAATGGGATTTGGAATTGGAGCAGGGGTAGTCTCTTTACTGATTTATATTTTTTTTACCATTGATCTCAAAAAGAAGATTGGGGGATTTTGGAATTTTAAAGAAGCGTTAAAAGGAATTTTCCTAATGTCTTTTATTGCTGGGGTCATCTATTCATCAGTAAATGTAGTTTTTTATAAATTCGTTGAGCCTGATGCGTTCGAAAAAATTGCAGGATTTATGGAAGCAGGAATGTCCAAGACTTTCGAGAATATGGGAATGGAACAAGAGCAGATCGATGAGGCTCTAGAAAAGCAAATTGAAGCACTTAAGGAACAATACAATCCAACAATTGCACAATTTTTTAAGAACCTGGGTATAGCTACAATCCTTCAATTTGTAATGTCACTAATTTTTGCAGCAATCTTCAAAAAAGAAGCTCCGGTATTTGCTTCAACAGAGGAAGGTGAAGAATAATAGTCTTTCAAATTAATCTAACTTGCAGGTTTTATGAATATTATTGATCAAATTTGCACGTTTTTAATTGTTAAATAATCTAATTTAATTATCTCACATCTCATATCTAAAAATGGATATATCTGTAGTTGTTCCTTTGTTTAATGAGGCAGAATCTTTGCCTGAACTTATGAACTGGATCAACAAGGTGATGTTGGAGCATGGATTTAGCTATGAAGTGATATTGGTCGATGATGGAAGTAATGACGGATCATGGGAAGTTATTGAGAAATTAAAAGAACAATTTCCTGTTATTGTAGGAATTAAGTTCCGTCGTAATTATGGTAAGTCAGCTGCTTTGAATGTGGGCTTTGAAGCATGTCAGGGAAATGTAGTTATTACCATGGATGCCGATCTTCAGGATAGCCCTGATGAAATACCCGAACTTTACAGAAGAATTATTGAAGAGAAGTATGATCTTGTTTCGGGTTGGAAACAAAAACGCCATGATCCTCTCTCGAAAACTATACCCACAAAATTATTCAACTTAGTTACTCGCCGCATGTCGGGTATACATAATCTTCACGACTTTAATTGTGGTTTGAAAGCCTATCGTAAGGAGGTTGTAAAAAGCATTGAAGTTTATGGTGAGATGCACAGGTATATTCCGGTGATCGCAAAATGGGCTGGATTTAAGAAAATCGGTGAGCAGATTGTAGAACATAGGGCACGAAAATATGGTTATACCAAATTTGGTTTCAGTCGCTTTATTAATGGTTTTCTGGATCTGCTTTCAATTTTTTTTGTTGGCAAATTCGCCAAAAGGCCAATGCACTTTTTTGGAACTATGGGAGCTTTGAGTTTTCTGGCAGGCACTATGATTGCGTTATGGATCATTATCGAGAAGTTGTATCACATCAGTATGCACATCAAATATTCCCGTGAAATTGTTGATCAGCCACTTTTTTATATCGCCTTGGTGGCTATAGTTGTTGGATTTCAATTATTCCTTACTGGTTTTATAGCAGAGTTAGTTTCTAGGAACTCCCCTGAGCGTAATAGCTATCAGATAGAGAAATCTATTTAACTTTTTATCAGCAGGTACTAATCAAGATGTTTTTTTCAATCATCATCCCACTTTACAACCGGCCTCAGGAGATTGATGAATTACTCCACACGCTAACAAAGCAAAATTACCTTCAGTTTGAAGTTCTGATTATTGAAGACGGATCAAAAATTGATGCAAAGGCAATAGTTGATTCTTATACCGACCGACTAGATATCAGTTATTATTTTAAAGAAAATGCAGGACAGGGATTTGCCCGTAATTTTGGATTTGAGCGTGCAAAGGGTGATTACTTTATTGTATTTGATTCTGATTGCCTGATACCGCCAAATTATCTGGAAACCGTAAAAAATTATCTTCTGGATGAACAATTGGATGCCTATGGTGGTCCTGATGGTTCACATCCATCATTCACTCCTGTTCAAAAGGCAATTAGTTATTCTATGACTTCGCCATTTACTACGGGAGGAATTAGGGGAAATAAGAAACATATCGGAACCTTTCATCCTCGCAGCTTCAATATGGGCATCTCAAGAGAAGTTTGGGAAAAGACAGGAGGTTTTATTCTGACCCGTCTAGGTGAGGATATCGAATTTAGTATCCGCATTCATTCGCTGGGTTATAAAATTGGATTGATCCCTGATGCGGTAGTGTATCATAAGCGACGAACAGATTTCTTTCAATTTTATAAACAACTGCATTTTTTTGGTAGAGCTAGAATTAATATTTATAAACAATTTCCTTCAGAATTGAAACTGGTCCATTTTTTTCCAGCTTTTTTTACTCTGTTTTTGTTGCTAAGTTTATTTTTTAATTTGTTTGGTAGCGCATTAGCTGAATTATGTAATACCTTGCTTTCTATTTATGTTTTGTTGATATTTTTCCATTCATGGAATGTAAACAAATCATCAAAAGTTGCATTTTTGAGTATTGCTGCTTCAATGGTTCAGTTGGCAGCTTACGGACTAGGTTTTATGCAAGATTTTTGGAAGAGAATTATTTTAAGAAAACAATAATATATGGACAAATCTTTGTCGGTGAATGAGATATTGGCGGATGCTTGGCAACTTGCTAAAAAGAATATAGTGGTTTTGCTGGGCTTCACTGCTGTGCAGTTTGCTTTTATTCTAATTGTTACTGCTATATTGACAAGCCTGTTAGGAGGTGCGAGTGGAGTAGGTGTATTGATTCAGAATATTGTTTTAAGTCTGTTCGATGCTTTTTTTACTGTGGCTTTTTATCAGGTATTCTTTAAGCTGATTGATGAAGATACGGATCCAGAATTTCCTGATTTTATACCAAATATGGTAAAAGCTGTAAATTTTCTGATCGTTAAACTTATAATAGGTTTGGTATTGGTGTTCATCATTGCAATAATCAGTTCCGCATATTTCTATAACAAACAAGATATCGATATCAGCAACCCATTCAGCTGGGATCTTGTCCCTGTTTTTGCTCTTATTGCAATTCCGTTGATTTTTCTGACAATTAGACTTTGCTTCGTAGTTTGTTTTATTGTTGATCAGGAATCTGGTGCTTCAGAATCAATTAGCCAAAGCTGGGCGATTACCAAAGGACATTTTTGGTTTATGGCACTATTATTTCTGATTATGCTGGGCTTCAACATTCTTGGGGCTATGGCTTTATTTATAGGATTGTTATTTACAGTTCCGTTCTCAACTTTAATTCTGATCACAGCTTACCGTCATTTGGTAAATAACTATAATGAGGAAGAAGAGATTTTACTGAATGACCCAGAGAATTAAGCATGGGAATTAAATCCTGGTTAGCAAAACCTCTTGCAGCATTTGCGGTAATGCAAATAAATAAATGGAAAAATAACCCCATTGCTGCACAGAAGCGCACTTTTATGCGTCTCATGAAGCAGGCAAAAGACACTGCTTTTGGAATTGACCATGATTTTGTATCAATCAGAAATTATGATGATTTTAAAAATCGTGTACCGCTCGCCGATTATGAGGATCTTAAACCTTATATTGATAGGGTAGTTGGCGGTGAGCCTAATGTGATGTGGCCCGGCAAGCCTATCTATCTCGCTAAAACTTCAGGTACAACATCCGGGGTGAAATATATTCCAATTTCAAAGGAATCGATGCCAGAACACTTGAATGGCGCTCGTAATGCATTATTTTCATATATCCATGAAACCGGCAAATCAGAGTTCCTTGATGGCAAGCTCATTTTTTTACAGGGCAGTCCTGTTCTTGAACGAAAGAATGGGATAAATTTCGGACGATTGTCTGGGATAGTTGCCAACCATGTTCCGGCTTACCTTCAAAAGAATCGTCTGCCATCTTACCTTACTAATTGTATTGAGGATTGGGAAAAAAAGGTTGATGAGATTGTGAAAGAGACACTAAATGAAGATATGCGACTGATATCCGGGATTCCACCATGGGTTCAAATGTATTTCGATAGACTCAAAGCCTCTACGGATGGGAAAAAAATTGGCGATATCTTTAAGCATTTCTCACTTTTTGTTTACGGCGGAGTAAATTTCGAACCTTACCGTGCGCGTCTTGAGGAAAGTATTGGACGAAGTGTCGATTCTATTGAGACCTATCCTGCCTCAGAAGGTTTCATTGCCTTCCAGGATTCTCAAAGGGAGAGGGGCTTACTTTTACTTGTTGATTCAGGTATTTTCTATGAATTTATCCCAGCAGATGAATATTATAACGAAAATCCAGGCCGGATTTCCCTTGAAGATGTTGAACTGGATAAGAATTATGCAATAATCTTAAATACAAATGCCGGCTTATGGGGCTATAGTATTGGAGATACAGTTAAATTTGTATCCAAAAATCCATATCGGATTTTGGTCACTGGAAGAGTCAAGCACTTTATTTCTGCTTTTGGCGAACATGTAATTGGGGAAGAAGTTGAGCATGCACTTTTATCTGTTGCTGGTGAGGAGGGGCTTGAAATTACTGAATTTACCGTGGCTCCACAGGTAAGTCCGGAGGATGGTTCTTTACCCTACCATGAATGGTATGTAGAGTTTGAGAAAGCTCCTCAGGATATGGATAGTTTCAGTTTAAGAGTCGATCTAGCACTTCAGAAAAAAAATACCTATTATTTTGATCTTGTTGAAGGCAAGGTTTTGAGACCCCTGATCATGCATCAGCTCAAAAAGGATGCATTCATAAACTACATGAAATCAAAGGGTAAGCTTGGTGGGCAAAATAAAGTACCTCGTTTGTCAAATGATAGGCATATTGCGAATGAATTAAATGAGTGGATCAGTAGATAGATTAGAAATCTTAAAAAATTAATATTTTAGATAATTTCAGTTTTGAATTAATAAATCGGCTTCGGTTTGATGGGAAAAATTTTTAATAATGGTTTGACATTAAAGAATATCGCTATTCTGGGTTCAACCGGTAGCATTGGTACACAGGCTCTTGAAGTGATTCGTCAAAATCCGGATCGTTTCCGGGCCTTTCTGTTGACTGCAAACAGCAATGCCCTTCTTTTAATAAAACAAGCTCTGGAATTCAATCCGGAATATGTTGTTGTTACCGATCAATCAAAGCTGGATGAAGTAAAAAGTGCTTTGAGAAGCACAAAAATCAAGGTTTTATGCGGACAAGATCAGCTCTGCTCTATTTTGGAGCAGCCTGAAATTTCTTTGGTACTAACTGCTATGGTTGGTTTTGCTGGCCTGATGCCAACCCTTGCAGCAATTAGAGCTGGAAAGGACATTGCCCTTGCAAATAAAGAGACCCTTGTTGTTGCCGGTGAACTGGTTACAAGCCTTGCCAGAGAACATGGTGTCAAAATATTGCCGGTCGACTCAGAGCATTCGGCTATTTTTCAATGCCTCACAGGTGAAGAACAAAATCCTATTGAAAAGATCTACCTGACAGCTTCCGGTGGTCCGTTTAGAGGTAAGGATAGAGATTTTCTGGCTACTATCACTCGTAAAGAGGCTTTAAAGCATCCAAATTGGGTAATGGGTGAGAAAATAACAATTGATTCAGCTAGTTTAATGAATAAGGGTCTGGAAGTAATAGAGGCTAAATGGCTTTTTGATTTGGATGTTTCACAGATTGACGTAATTGTTCACCCACAGTCGATCGTACATTCTTTGGTTCAGTTTAAGGATGGCTCGATGAAAGCACAAATGGGTTTACCAGATATGAAATTGCCTATTCAATATGCCATGGCTTATCCCGAACGGATAGAAAACTCATTTCCAAGATTTAATTTTGCCGATTTTCCGAGTTTGACTTTTGAGCAGGCTGACAAAAAGACGTTCAGAAACCTTGCGCTTGCATTTGATGCTTTAAATTGTGGCGGGAATATGCCATGCGTAATCAATGCGGCTAATGAAGTAGTTGTGGCAGAATTTTTGAAAGAGAATATTAGCTTTTTAAAGATGAGTGATATAATCGAAAAATGCATGTCTGAAATTGAGTTTATTTCAGAACCTACAATTGATGATTATTTAGAAACAGACAAGATCACACGAATCTTAGCACAGCAATTAGTAACAAATAGTAAATCATAGAGTTTAACTAAAAATATAAGAATAAAGGTATGGATGGATTAGTAATGACAGGACAACTGTTATTGGGATTATCAATTTTAATCATATTACACGAAGCGGGACACTTTTTTGCTGCCAGAGCTTTCGGAATCAGAGTGGAGAAGTTTTACCTGTTTTTTGATGCCTGGGGCTTTAAATTATTCAGTTTTAACTATAAAGGATGCGAATATGGAATTGGATGGTTGCCATTAGGTGGTTATGTGAAGATTTCAGGGATGATCGATGAATCGATGGATACCGAACAACTTGCTGGTCCGCCGCAACCCTGGGAATTTCGCTCAAAACCGGCCTGGCAACGACTTATTGTCATGCTGGGTGGAGTAACGGTGAATATTGTGCTGGGTATCTTCATTTTCTGGATGCTTACGTTAAAGAATGGAGAGACTTTTATTCCGAATGATAAACTTCCAGATGGTATTGCACCTGGAATTATTGGTCGGGAAATTGGTCTGCAATTAGGCGACCGCATTACAGCAGTGAATGGAACTCCTGTCAAGCGCTTTGAAGAATTAACCAGTTCAAAAGTGCTATTAGGAAATACAGAACTTACCGTTCAGAGAAATGGGCAAACTATTCCTGTGCAGGTACCGGGAGATGTTTTGGAAATGGTTTCAGATCTTGGAATCGGGCAGTTTGTCGAACCAAGGGTTAGGATATCTGGTGTGGCACAGATTGCCCCTGGTGGTAATGCCGAAAAAGCCGGACTAAAAGTTGGGGATAGTATTTTAGCAGTTAATGCCAAGCCGGTTACATTTTATGATGAATTTAAATCGGAGGTTCAGTCATCTAAAAATAAAACTGTCGCAATCTCGGTATTCCGTGATCAGCAGGCTATTGAAATTCCTACCCAGGTTTCTGAAGATGGTACCATTGGAATATACATTCCGCAGTACTTCAATATCCCTTTGGAGAGTGTAAACTATGGTTTATTGGCTGCATTACCTGTTGGAGCTGCGAAAGCATGGGGATCTTTTATGGATAATGCCAAGGGATTGGGTAAAGTAGCGTCCGGACAAGTCAAAGCGAACAAGGCCTTCACCGGACCAATTGGTATCGCGACCATGTTTGGAGGTACAGTCAACTGGGTGAAATTTTGGAGTCTGGTTGGATTGTTATCGATGGCACTGGCATTAATGAACTTATTACCTATTCCTGCACTGGACGGTGGTCATGCCATTTTCCTGTTGATTGAAATGGTGAAAGGTAAGCCACTTGGTGATAAATTCATGGAACGTGCTCAAATGGTTGGCTTTGTGATATTGGTTACCTTAATGGTGTTTGTTTTTGGGAATGATATTTTTAAACACATAATTAATTGATAGTTGACAGTTGACAGTTGACAGTTGACAGTTGACAGTTGACAGTTGACAGTTGACAGTTGACAGTTGACAGTTGACAGTTGACAGTTGAATTGGGTATTAAAATTACTATTTTTTTAATTGAACACGGATGTCATCCCGACCCAGTAGGGAACTTAGTGAATATTAATGAAGAGCTTAATTTGGAGAGTTGATAATTGACAATTGAGATTGTAATTAATTATTCCTAATAATCCACCAATCCTATAATCCTAAAATCCTACCCCTAAAGTGAATTATTTTGATTTTTATCACCTCCCAATAAGTTTTCAAATTGACAGCGCCCTAGTCAAGAAAAAATTCTATGAGCTGAGTAAGCGCTATCATCCCGATTTTTATGTGAATGAAAGCGATGAAAAGCAGGCTGAAATTCTGGAGCTTTCTACTTTGAATAATAAGGCTTATCAGATTTTATCTGATCCACTGAAACGTATTGAGTATGTTCTTTCACTGAATAATATGCTTGCTGATGGTGATAAATATGTTTTGCCTCAGAATTTCTTAATGGATATGATGGATGTGAATGAGGCCCTGATGGAAATGGAATTCGATCATGATGAGTTGAAACTGGCAGAGCTAAGTGGGCAGATTGATACGATGGAAATGGCCTTGTTTGATGAGCTGAAGTCTGCTACGGATGAATTTGATGCCAAAACAGGGGAGGATGCTGAAAATATCTTGTTGATGATCAAGGATATTTGGTATCGTCAGAAATACCTCTTACGGATCAGGGAAAGTCTGAACAAATTCAGGGTCTAAACCCTTTAAATTATTAAAATTTTATTTATGTTTGCATCCCGCAACGTGAAGCGTGAAATCGTAAAACGTTAAAACAAAATGCCCAGCTGGCGGAACTGGTAGACGCGTCGGTCTCAAACACCGA
>JAURKO010000241.1 GCA_030831705.1 Daejeonella sp.
TGATTCAGCCTGGCATTTACTGCAGTCCCGCCGAATACCAATTGGGCAGCAAAATTTGCAGAAACTGCTGATTTCCTTTCAGTCCAGATCATTGCTGTATTTAAGTTTTCTAGAAGCCTCAGACTTTCAGCTTCACCTGATAAGCTGATTATCAAAGTCTTATTTATCTGAAGATCAAGCAATAAGGGAATAGTTCGGGGATCATTCAGCGCCTGATCTGTTACCTGAACAATTACTGTATTAAAAAACTTGAGGTCGTCATTAAGATCATTAAAGCTCAGCATATCATGATTATACTGTGCAGAAGCAAAGGATTTTACACGGGTATACTTATTTAAAATACTGTCGAAAACGGATGCATAAGCCGACCCAATATTGACGCTGGCAAGCGTTAATGGCGTCAAATCGTTTAATGGCAACAATTCATTTTCGTTATTTAACAATACAGTGGAATTTTCAACATTTTTCCACTCCACTAAAAGTGCTTCATTGCTAGTTTTTGCTTGCATTTGTGCACAAGCAGACAGAGGAAAAAAACTAAGCAAACAGACTGCAACTAGCAATCCGGAGATTCTAAATAATTTATTTACTGTAAACATTCTCGCCATTTAAATATGTTTTTAATACCCGAGTCTTAAAAAGCTGCCCGGCATCCGCTTTCATGATATCCTGATCCAGAATCAAAAAATCAGCAACTTTACCTGCTTCAATACTACCTTTTTCATTCTCTTCAAACTGACCTCTGGCTGCCCATATTGTCATGCCACGTAAAGCTTGCTCCCGACTTATTGCATTTTCCATCTGATATCCTTTTTCCGGATAACCCTTCATATCTTTTCTAACTACTGCCGCATAAAAGGTATACATAGGATTTATGTTTTCAACTGGAAAATCAGTCCCTAAAACAATCCAGCCATTTTGATCCAGCAGTTGTTTAAATGCGTATGCCCCTTTAACCCGTTCGGAACCTAATCGATCGGCAGCCCAATACATATCAGAGGTAGCATGAGTACTTTGTACCGAAGGAATGATGCTATTTTCAGCAAATATTTTAAAATCGGCCTGATTCACTACCTGCGCATGCTCAATTCGCCAACGAAAATCATTTTTACCTTTTAAAACTTTGGCATAAACATTTAATATCTCGCGGTTAGCTGAATCACCGATAGCATGGGTATTCATCTGGAAGCCCGCATCAGCAATTTTCTGAGCTGCTTCGGCAAAATGTTTTTTATCGCTTAATAAAAACCCTGAATAACCTGGTTTATCAGAATAAGGTTCCAGAAGGCGAGCTCCTCTCGATCCGAGAGCACCATCCATATAAACTTTGAAGGACCGTACATTTAATCGATCGGTTTTTACAGCGCCATTCTTGAAAAGAAAATCATAATTTTCTTTTGAATCACTGAGCATGGCATATATACGCATCTTAAGCCGACCATTATTCTGAAGTTCGGTAATCACAGGTATGAGATTATGATTGATACCACAATCAGTTACCGAAGTTAATCCGACAGCAAAACAATTTTTTTGTGCGTCTAAAAACGACTCTATAATCTGCCCTTGTGTTTGTTCCGGAATTTTAGCGTTTACAGCATTTTGAGCATTATCAACTAAAATACCTGAAAGCTTTCCCTGAATGGTTTCTACCTCTCCGCCAATGATCTTCTGTCCCGGTTTAAGTCCTGCCAAATCAAGCGCTATTTTATTTGCAATAGCCGCATGCCCATCTATTCGGGTAAGTACCACCGGCCTGTTTGGGAAAAGCTCATTCAGCATGGTGTTATCCGGAAAATCCTTATTCAGCCAGTCGTTCTGGTCCCATCCCCTACCAATGATCCAACCTTCAGGATTTTCTTCGTCAAATGTCTTTAGCTTCTCCAGGATTTCTTCCCAACTTTTGGTTCCAACGAGATCTGCCTGCTGGAGGCCCTCGCCGTATCCATAGAAATGTGAATGCCCATCAATAAATCCAGGAAAAACAGGCTTAAATTCCGCATCAAGCATTTTACCCTGATATTTTTTTAGAATCATT
Source organism: Daejeonella sp. (assembly GCA_030831705.1). Taxonomy (GTDB): domain Bacteria; phylum Bacteroidota; class Bacteroidia; order Sphingobacteriales; family Sphingobacteriaceae; genus Daejeonella. The sequence goes on from JAURKO010000241.1 coordinate 2,036, forward strand.
TCAGAAGTTCCGGTCTCCACTATTTTCCCATCCTTTACAGCAAATGCCTCTACAGTTGAAAATTTATCATCCACTGTATAAACTACAGCATTATGAACAATCAGATCAACCTCCTTTTTAGGATTGCAGGAAAAAAATAGTGCTGTGAGAACCAGTAAAATGAAATTTCTGTACATAAATGATTTTTTGAGAAATGATTTCAATTGGTAAATATAAAATATGCCTGAGCAAATATCCTCGTAAAACTCAATTAAAAAGCTTGAACCCCTGATTTCGAAACCGGAATTGCCAATTGGACAGAAGAAATGTTTGTCAACAGATATAAATCAGCAAACTGTAAAGCCCGAAAAACCAGATTGAAAAGTTCATGAAGACACATTCTATAATCCGAGGCATCACCAAACTACTAATGATGGTATTTTATTCAATTAATTAACGTTTTACATCATTCTATTCTCCCATTATTCATAATATACTCCCCTTAACATTAAAACACCTTATCTTTGAGTAGGAAATTACAATATATTCGGAAGCCTGAAAGATTTCTGTTAATTTACCAGTGTTTTTTATTTAAATACCTTGAGAGCAGTGCTTTAAACGCTCTTTAATACGATAAACTAAATTACTTTGTCTGATATAATAAAGCTTTTACCTGATTCAGTTGCCAACCAGATCGCGGCGGGAGAAGTAGTGCAAAGACCGGCTTCGGCATTAAAGGAACTGATTGAAAACTCGATTGATTCGGGTGCAGATAAGATTCAGGTTCTGATCAGGGATGCCGGGAAATCACTTATTCAAGTCATTGATAATGGTTGCGGAATGAGCCTGACCGATGCGCGTATGTGTTTTGAACGCCATGCAACTTCCAAGATCAGAAAAGCAGAAGACCTTTTTGCCATTCGAACTATGGGTTTTAGAGGTGAAGCCATGGCCTCTATTGCGGCAATAGCCCAGGTAGAATTAAAAACTCAACGTCATGAGGATGAGTTAGGAACCTGTATCCGGATTGAAGGATCAGAAATTATTAGTCAGGAGCCTGATTCGTGCCCCCCAGGAACCAGTATCAGCGTAAAAAACTTATTTTTTAATACTCCAGCCAGACGCAATTTTCTGAAAGGTAACTCCGTAGAAATGCGTCATATTAACGATGAGTTTCAGCGTATTGCTCTGGCAAATCCCGAAGTATTTTTTACGTTGCATCATGATGGGAACGAAGTTTTTCATTTGCCAAAGGGTAGCCTGAAACAACGAATCATCCACCTTTTCGGAAATGCCTACAATCAGAAATTGGTGCCAGTTGAAGAAGAAACATCGATTATAGATCTTAAAGGCTATATCGGCAAACCGGAATTCGCTAAAAAAACCAGAGGCGAGCAATTTTTCTTTGTAAACAACCGATTCATTAAAGATCCATACCTGAATCATGCAGTAATGAATGCCTTTGAAGAGGTTTTAAGTTCGGATAGTTTTCCA
>JAURKO010000242.1 GCA_030831705.1 Daejeonella sp.
AAATTTATTATGACACGTTTGCAGTTTGGGAGTATCCTTTATCAAATGAGTTTAGCTATTCATCCGGGTCTTTGGCAAGGACTTTTAAATCTATAAATAGAAGCATCAAAAAATCACCCCTCTATAGCGTTATTTCTGCTTTTGGCGGTGTTGGCATTTATAATTATGCCGCAATTAAGGATTTACGATATAAAACCGTTCTGAACCCAGTAAATCAGCAGGAAGCTATTTGTGAACACATTCCTTTTAATCAGCAAATCATTAAACGTGGTTTCAAAAATTATATAGCAAGAGATTTCCAGGTTATCTATCAAAGACATAACTGGATATTAATTTTAAAGCTTTTGTTGTCTGAGAGGATATTTAATTTATTGCATCCAATTATCCTGAAACTTAAGAAATAATTCTTTTGGGTATTAGTCCAGTGTTCGATTTGTAAACCGTCTTGGCGGCTTAAGTTAAAATTGATTAATTGTTTTTTTTGTAAAGCAAGGTCTGTGCCTCTTCGGTTCTGACAATCCCGTGTTCTGCTTTAGTTTTTTGCATCAGTATTATTAGATCTGATGAAATTCAGTTTTGCAAAAAAGCTAAATCTGTCACCCGGGTTTATTTAAAATAGGCGGTGGTCCTTTTGCTAGGCTACCCCTCCCGATGAAAAAAAGCATCGGGCAAAATAAACCTTGCCGAAGGAGGTATCTTCCGGTTATTGCTAATCTAAAATAGAACGAGATTTCTTGCCGGAAATACCCCGGAGGAAAGGGCTGAATTAACCCATATAACACAGGTATTGATTTCTAAAATCAGATCATGGTCGCTCCGGATAATCAGTGGAATAATTTTAGACTGGTTTTAGCTCCCTAATATCGAAATCAGGTTAATTTGGCTTGCGGCTTATAATCAAGGACAATATTCGATTCTTCTTATCCTGTTAGTGGGCTTTTAAAAATCCTCTATCGAAGTATCCAATAATTTAAAAATTGGGAAGGCATTAGTTTAAAACTTTTCTATTTGAACCAGAAAACACAAACTTATTTCTCTGAAGAATACCTAAACCCACGATAAGATGCGAGCAACTCCTTATCGCTCAGTAAATAATCTTTTTCTTTCCTTCCTAAGAAATAAAAACCACTGGCAGCATCTATTGTGCCTTTGCTTCTATTTAAAATTATATCGAAATATTTAATCCAAAAGAATAAAAATGTTCCTCCATAACTTAATACTCGGTCTATCTTCTTAGAATTTGCAAAGCTTGTCAGAAAATATTTTAGTGACCAAACCAAGGCAGATCCGGCCCCAGCGACCACACCACTATTGATTTCATTAAATTTCCTGAACATTCGTCTGTGGCCTAAGTGTGTGAACCTCAGAAAATCGTATTTACCTCCATGAACCTGTTGCATAAAAGGCGTTTCCGCGTAAATCAGTCCGTTATCTTTCAAGACACGATGCATTTCCCTGACACATAAAAATGGATCAAGTACGTGTTCCAGTACGGCCTGTGCAATGATCAAATCAAAGCATTCATCGATAAAGGGAATTTCATGCGCATCACAAATTACTGTGGTATTCGGACCATAGGAAACATCGGTTTCGACAATAAGGTCATTACCGTCTAACATATTTTTCAAATGTTTGATGCCTACACCGTCTACACTTCCGCCTAAAATTAAAATCCGAAGTGGTTTTTGACCTTTTAATAATTCAGAAATATGGAGGTAGTTTTTTTCACTGACATCATTATACGTGATATCGGGTTGAATCTTTTTAAGAAGCCGTGTCAGACCACTGTTATAGGTTTTGAAGAATATGTCACCTTCACTTTTGAAATCGTTTTGCTCAAAGAGTTCATTTGACGGATTGATTAAAATAGGTATCTTGTTATAAACGGGGTAAATAGCATTACAGATATCGTTTTTACATTTGAATCCTGCTGCAGTTTTTTCTAAAGATTTCTTACAGGCAGGACAGGCAATGATTGGTGATAGCGTGTAATTACCCATTGATAATTATTCTGATTCTATAAATGATGTGTTTAGAATTTCAGTTTGGATTAAAATCAAAATAGTCAGGATGCAATAGTTTTAGTTGCCCGGGTCACTGCAATTTTCTCAACAGCTCTCCTTATTCCTGTGCTATCAAATCCACATTCTGCCCAAAGTTCTACCTGTTCACCATGTTCAATTATTTTATCAGGTATTCCAAGTCTGACCATGTTTGATGAATAGTTATTGTCAGCCATAAACTCGAGTACTGCACTTCCCATGCCGCCCTGTATGCAACCATCTTCCACCGTAATTACATTTTTAAACTTCTTAAATACGTGGTGAAGAACAGAGCTGTCCAAAGGTTTTACAAACCGCATATCATAATGAGCTGGATGAATCCCCTCAGAATTCAATTCAAGGCATGCTTTAACAACTTCATTTCCAATGTGCCCAATACTTAGGATAGCAACATCTTCCCCGTCACAAATCATTCTCGCTTTTCCAACTTCTAAGGCTTTTAATGGGCGTCTCCATTCCGGCATGACCCCGTTTCCTCTTGGGTATCGGATACTGAAAGGCCCCATATTTTCCTGCTGTGCAGTGAACATTAGATTTCTTAAGTCCTCTTCATTCATTGGTGCAGAAACAATCATATTGGGTATACATCGCATATAGGCAAGGTCGTAAGCACCATGGTGTGTCGGACCATCTGCGCCTGCAAAACCAGCACGATCAAGGCAGAAAACAACATTGAGTTTTTGCAGAGCTACGTCATGGATAACCTGATCATAAGCTCTTTGCATGAATGTTGAGTAAATATTGCAGAATGGAACCATACCCCTGGTTGCAAGGCCGGCCGAGAAGGTTACGGCATGCTGCTCAGCTATCCCAACATCAAATGCACGATCAGGCATAGCCTTCATCATAATATTCATTGATGAACCCGAAGGCATGGCCGGGGTTATTCCCATTATCTTTGAATTCAACTCTGCCAGTTCAACCAGAGTATGTCCAAATACATCCTGGTATTTGGGTGCTGTTGGTTTTTCGCTCGCAGTTTTTTGTATTTCTCCGGTAATCTTATCGAATAATCCGGGCGAATGCCATTTGGTCTGATCTTTTTCTGCAAGGGAATATCCTTTGCCTTTAATAGTGACGCAATGCAACAATTTTGGACCGGGAATATTTTTAAGGTCTTCAAGTATCTTTGTAAGATGCTTAACGTCATGTCCATCAATCGGTCCGAAGTACCTGAACTTGAGTGCTTCAAAGAAATTGCTCTTCTTTAATAATCCGCCTTTTATGGTTTTCTCTATTTTTTTAACTACCTCATGAGCATTTGGGCCTAGCTCTGATATTTTTGACAAAACATTCGAAATGTCATCCCGGAAACGGTTGTAAGATTTTGATGTAGTTATATCTGTTAGGTATTCTTTTAATGCACCTACATTCGGGTCAATCGACATGCAGTTGTCGTTTAGAATTACGAGAATATTCGAATTTTCTATCCCCCCATGATTCAGGGCTTCAAACGCCAATCCTCCGGTCATAGCTCCATCCCCAATAACAGCAACATGTTGCCTGTCAGTTTCACCCTTATAATTCGAGGCAACTGCCATACCCAGGGCAGCTGAAATAGAGGTTGAGGAGTGACCTACTCCAAATGTATCATACTCGCTTTCAGATCTTTTTGGAAATCCACTTAACCCATTAAGTATTCGGTTTGTATGGAAATCTGCCCTGCGACCGGTCAGAATTTTATGCCCATAGGCTTGATGGCCAACATCCCATACAAGCTGATCATATGGTGTATTAAGAACATAGTGTAACGCTACTGTTAATTCAACAACACCTAAACTGGAACCGAAATGTCCGCCATTCACTGAAACCGTATCTACAATAAACTGTCTTAATTCTGAGCAGATCCGTTCAAGATCTTCTTCTTTAAATTTTTTTAAATCCGAAGGATAATTGATCTGTTCTAAAAATTCGCCCGGCTTAACTTCCATTTAGAGTTTATAATTTTGATGTGAGCAAAAATAATGTATTTGTTAAACATTTTTATTTTTTAGTGATACATAATTATTTCACTCTGCCTACATTTGAATCTAATTATGAGTGTTGCTGAAGCTTTCGAAATTAAACTCCCTCAATTTGAAGGTCCATTTGATCTGCTTTTGTTTTTCATTGAGCGGGATGAACTGGATATACAGGATGTCCCTATAGCTAAGATCACAGATGATTTTCTCGACTATCTGCATCATTTGAATTCATTGAACATAGAAATAGCAAGCGAATTTATTTATGTAGCGGCTACCTTAATGCGGATAAAGGCCAAAATGCTTTTACCCCGACCAGATTTTGATGACGAGGGCAATGAAATAGATCTTAAACGCGATCTGATTCAGAAACTCATTGAATACAAAAAGTTTAAGCAAATAGCTGAACAATTCAAATCGCTTGAAAACGAACGTTTTATGCATGAACGTCGTGGTAATATAGCTACTGACCTTGTTCAGATGTCTTTGACAGCAGATCCAGGTGAGGAATTAGAATCTATGAGTCTTTATAAACTCATGATGACCTTTAACAAAGTTCTTAAGCGGAGTTTACAGCGGGATGATAAACAGGAGCATATTGTTGAACAGTACCCCTATAATATAGAGTCGCAGAAAAAAGTTATTGATAAGCTTCTTTCTATAAATAAGCGACTTGATTTCAGGGATATTGTCACAAATTCTGAAAATAAAGTCCATTTTGTGTACAATTTTCTTGCTTTGTTAGAGATGTTACAACAGGATCTTATTTCGATTCAAACAGGAATAGGATTTAATAATTTTTGGATTGAAGCTAAATCAGGCTCAATCAATTCTTAATTTGTATTTTTGTTTCACAATTCTTAAAATTTAATTTTTAAATAAATACCATTATACATTCATGAAGAGAGATAAACTTATTTTCAGCCTGATTGATGAGGAAAAAGAACGTCAGGAAAACGGTTTAGAGTTAATAGCATCAGAGAATTTCGTAAGTAAG
>JAURKO010000243.1 GCA_030831705.1 Daejeonella sp.
GGGGGCTGCTAGCGTGGCGTAAAATAAAAATAATGAGGGTCATGCATTGATTTTACTCAGTTTTTATTATTCCCTGTGGAGGTATTTTTACCACCAACCAGAGGGGAATTAGTGTTTCAGATGAAGCTTATTATTCTAATTCCACCAATACGTGAACTTCAGCACCAGCGCACGGTTGCGGATGGCAAAAGGAGAGGGGTAATAATTGTCTGTAAATACAATAAAAAGATCACTTGCGGGCTTATAGCGCCATTGAAAACGGGTATTGACATTCAGGTTTTTCTGCTGATTATTATACTGAACAAATGTGGTTAAAAACAGCTTATTAGTAAATGTAAAATCGGTTCTGGGTCCTACAAGCCATAAATTCGTTCTGCCCCAGGGTTGAGGCAGGAGAATATTATTATAGCTGGTACTCATCGCTATATTGACATAAGGCTGAAAGCGATAGCCAATGTCTGCTGTTAAATTTAATCGGGTTCCATCGCCAAAATATCCACCATATTGTCCTGAAAACGAGTACGTATAAAGTTTCTGTGGTTTGGAGAAATAATTTGCACCCCAGGTATTCCATAAATGCTCAGTGCCGGTGTTTAAAACTCCTTTTCCTGTATTTAAGGGGTCAAATGGTCGGAGCAGACGAATATAATTATCGGATGTCCAGACTTCGAAAGTGCTCTGGTTACGGTGGGTAAATTTATAGTTTAATGAAGTTTCATTATCTGTCTGATTAAATGCTTTATTGAAATAACGGGTAGAACTGAAAATTGGGCCATGGTTCAATATTTTACCAGCTTTTGGGAACATTAAATAACTTAGTTTTGGATTCAGTTTGATGTAATTAATACGGGGTACATATCCAACTTCCGCGGTATAATTTTCGCCTACATATTCATGTTGCCAGCTTAGCAACCATTTTTTACTGCTGTATTGCAAGTTGGCGGCATGTACAAGGTCATCATTATTTTTAATCGGTCCGAATGATTTCACGAACATAGATTTCCCTGTCCATAGATTATTGCTTGACACGAGATTATATTCAAGTCCGACGTTACGGTTAAAAGCATTATAAACCGGTTTGCCAGGTTGTTTGGACGGGTCATAATCAAGAGATTGTTTGTTGACGAACATAAATCGGATATTGGATCGCGAAAAAACCCGGCGTTGCAGGGCAAGTACCGCAAAATTCTGAGCCGGGAGACCTGTATCATCCACATTCTTGGTCTGCATATCCATTGCTCCAATGCGCCATTTTTTATTAAGACTTCCGCTTAAACGAGCACCAAATTCTATAGGAACCCCCAACCCAATTCTTCGTGAGAAAAAGGGCCTGATGTTTGAATAGCCAAAATTTGCAAAGAGATCCGCATTTTCTAGAAAGAATTGCCGGCGTTCGGGGAAAAATAATTCAAAACGATCCAAATTGGTTACCTGTTTATCTACTTCAATTTGCGAGAAATCAGGATTTACAGTAAGATCCAGATTTAAAGAGCTTGTGATTCCAATTTTTGCATCTGCACCAATTTCCCTTTTAAACTTTGCACTTGTATTGTTCTCGTAATTTTTTGTAAATCCACCCAGTACATAAGGTATGACGGATATATTGGTTCCGGCTTCAGGCGGCGGATTATCCCAGATCAGATTCCCGGTATAAGCCAGCGAGGCTACATTAAATTGTCTTGGTATTTTAGCCCAGGCTGATTTTTCGGGAGCCTTAATATCCAATCTAGCGAAATTAATGCCCCAGGTTGTAATACCTTTCTTATAACGGATTGATTTAAAGGGGATAGCGGCTTCAAAGACCCAGCGATCGGCATAATGCTTTACTTCCGAATACCATTTATTATCCCAGCTCAGGTCGTAGCCATTACTATTAAAAATGAGTCCGTCCCATTGTGCACCTGCGGCATTAACGCCAAAAGTAAATCCATTAGTCTGATCATCAAAAGGATCAACAATGAGCAGAAAATTATCGTTTTTAGTGTACGAAAAATCTCGCCTCAGTGATTCAACGGCATAGGAGGTATTCGGTTTTGGTTCATAACATACAGCGGATATGTACAGATTTCCATTATCATATGTCATACGCACGGTAGTTTTGACCTTGGCATAGCTGGTATCCATCGGATTAACCATGAAAAAATTGGCGGCCGAATCCCTTACATTCCATGCTTCTTCATCTAATATTCCGTCGATAACAATAGGGAGTTTTGTTTCAGAAATACTAAGCTTATAGGCATTGTTTATTTTCTGGGAATAAAGCTGGGAGCCAGAAATTAAGAAAAGCAAAAACAGGAATAAATATCTCAAAATACCAACGAGTAAGACTGTGAAATCCTTACGGGATTTGATTTAAAATTAACAAAAAGAGCAGAAACCGCATGATATTTAATTACATAAAATCAATTAATTCGGCTATTTAATGTATTATTTCTGTCACATGTTTCCTGATATTTTGACCAATTTTATCAATTGGCAGATCATCAGGATCAATCCCGAAGGGGTCTTCAATAGATTCGGCAATCAGTTCGAGGGAAGCCATAACATAAAAGATAAATGGAACCGCTGCAATTACGAAATAGCCCATCGAAAAGACAAATCCTACCGGGAGTGTAAGCACATAAATGAAGATAAATTTTTTAATAAAAGAGCTGTAGGACATTGGAATAGGGGTATTCTTTATACGTTCACATGCTCCACATACATCAGTCATGGCATTTAGTTCAGTACTAATGATAATTAATTGATCGCCGCTAATAATGCTTTCCTGATACAGGTTATTACTGCGGCCGAACATCATGGAAGCTACTTGATTAGGGCCATGTTTTTGTATGTCTAGCGATTCAAATTCCGGATGTTCAATTTCATCAAGCATGAATTGGGTACTATTTGACCGAAGATGAGTAAATAAGGTATCGGCAAATAATGGGATAGCTTTTTTATAGAAACTACGATTTACGCGATCATCAGGCTTAAGAAAAGCATTCATCTTTATAGCCAGCATTCGGCTTACATTGGTTAGTGTACCCCATTGTTTGCGGGCTTCCCACCAGCGGTCGTATGCCGTGTTCGTACGGAATACGAGCAGAATAGACATCACAAAACCCAATAGATTATGTACAATGGTAATGTTTTTGATCCAGTTAACGTCAGATAAATTGATGTATTCGAGCTCTAAATAGGCAATGCCTCCGGAATAAACAGCCAGAACAATAATAAGTGGAAACAGTTTACGTGCTGTATCAGACTTATGCAGATAAAAGGTAGAATAGAACCAGTCTTTTGGATTATAAACGATCATAAGGCAAATTACGGAATTGAATGGGGAATTAGGAAATTAGCAAATTAGCAAATGAGATAATTAGCAAATGAGCAAATGAGCAATTGGTAGTAGATACTGGAGTTTGAATGGGATAGGGAATTTACTAACCAACTAACCAACCAACCACTCATTTATTCATAAAAAACCTGCAAATTTGCCAAACAAGGGTTTCAATAAATAAATTATGCGTGTTCCATTTGCAGATCTGAAAAAGGAGTTTAAACGTGTCTTGCTTAACCTGTTATTTGCAGAGTCGAAGGCCGAGTTATGTGCACATATCTTGGCTGCAAATAGTAGGGATGGGGTTTACTCCCATGGCTTAAACCGTTTTTCTGCATTCGTAAATTCAGTCAAGGGTAAGGAAGTTGACGTTTATGCGGAGCCTGGTTTTGTTGAATCTCACGGAATGATTGACATTTGGGATGGCAATTCGGGTGCAGGGATGTACAATGCTAGTAAAGCGATGGATAGAGCAATTGAAATGGCTAAAACTAATGGGATTGGCTGTTTGGCTATGCGCAACACGAATCATTGGATGCGAGGAGGAACCTATGGCTGGCAGGCTGCAGATGCGGGTTGCATTGGCATTTGTTTTACAAATACAATGGCTAATATGCCACCCTGGGGAGGCAAAGAACCCCGCTTAGGGAATAATCCTTTGATCATTGCTGTTCCGCATACCGATGGAAATATTGTGTTGGATATGGCGATGACCCAATACTCCTATGGTAAATTACAGCAAAGCAGAATGAATAATGAGGAAATGGAAGTTTACGCTGGCTATGATGGGGATGGAAGTTTAACTCATAATCCTTCAGCGATAATAAAATCCAGAAGAGCCTTGCCTATAGGTTATTGGAAAGGATCAGGTCTGGCTTTTATTCTAGATGTTTTACTCACTGCAATCACTGGGGGAAAGTCAACAGCAGCGATTAATTCTACAGTAAATGAATCAGGAGTTTCCCAGTTTTTTCTTTGTTTATACAAGAGCGATTACAATCAAATGCTCATTGATGAGATCATACGTTATACCAAATCAAGTGCTACGGTAGAACCTGGTGGACATATACGCTATCCCGGAGAAAATACCCTGGCAACACGCCGATTTAATGAAGAGCATGGTATTCCTGTCGATGAGATGAAATGGGAAGAGCTTTTAAAAATGTAAAAAGCGCTCGCGAAAAACATCATATAAATTAGCTGTGGCTTATTGCGTCTTAGCGTCTTGGCGAGAGAAGAATTGAGTAATCTTTAATGAGAAATGGCACTTAGCGATGAACATTTCACAAAATTTCAAATATTATTTTCTTAAACGAAAAAAGACACTACATTTGCAGTCCCGAATAAAACGGGTATGGTCCGGTACCATAGCTCAGTTGGTAGAGCAAAGGACTGAAAATCCTTGTGTCGCTGGTTCGATTCCAGCTGGTACCACCAAGAAAGCCTCAGAGAAATCTGAGGCTTTTTTAGTTTTATACATTTTAGTTGTTTGATTATAGCGGGTTCGTCCCTACTGTCCGTTGAGTTTAGCGCAGCGCTCTACGGATTTGTAAATGAATTAAGAGTCTTCAGACTCGTTTCTTAAATATTTACCTGTCCGATTTCTATGATCTAAGCAACTAATTTCGAATAATTTTTTTCGTACATCCGGTTTTGCTTTACACAGGCGAATATCCGGAGAATAAGCTTGTTTCTAACGGCATTAATGACAGTCATTTTATTCTTTTTTTCTTCATTCACTTTTCGTTCATAATAAGTTTTTATCTCCGGACTGTGTTGAATAGCTACCATTGCTGCCAGATGAAGCAGTGTCTTTACTTTTTTGTTGGCCATATGTGATACCCTGGCTTTACCTTTAAATATTCCTGATTCTTTAGTAAAAGGTGCTACTCCGGCATAACAAGCAAATTTTTTAGCCTCATTAATATCTTTAAATTCATTGGTGGTAATCACAATCTGAGTTGCTGTAACATTTCCAATGCCACATACCGATGTAATTAAACCGAACAATCGTTTTAACTCCGGGTCTTCACTTACCAGCAGATCTATGGTTTTGTCTGTTTTTAACAAATCCGCATCCATAGCTTTTAGGGTTCGGCTACAGAGGTTTTCATTCTGTTTGGCAGTCTTTTTAGTTATGAAATCATGATTCTCATTGATTGCGGTAGTTAACATTTTTCTGGCCTGTATCAAACGGGACCGGGTAGATGCTAACTGGGATAACTTAACTAAAGTCTCTCTTTTGGGAGTCCAAAGGCGCAGTTCATCCCGATTCTTATGTGCATATTCAGCAATACGGATGGAATCTATCTTATCATTCTTTCCGCGTATGTTACCAAGGGAGTTCTTAATTTGTGCAGCAGCTTCCAGACAAATATTTGCCTTCATTTTATGCAGGCATACCAATAAGTGATTATTGTAAATGCCAGTATGCTCCATGCAAAATACAGCTTGTTTTAAATCAAAGCCTGGCAGCTTTAAAAGCTCTTTAAGAAAAGTATTAATAGCCTTAACGTTGTTTTCAATCTCGCGGTGAAACATCAATTGACGTCCATTCATCACAGCAAAATCCAATTCGTTTTTTGAAACATCTGTGCCAATAAAAAATGTAATTTCCATAACTTTAACTTGTTTAGAGTACCAAAATAGTTAACCGTTTTAAACACCATCAATACCTTACTAATGAGCCTGAGAACTCTAATTTCTATTTGATGTCTAAGTTTAAAACAAGCGGTAAAGGATTAAATCGGACAATAAGCCTTTATGCCTTGTAGAGTGATAATGTACCTTTACCGCTGTTAACTTTTATCCACAAAATTCACTGTTATTAACAAAAGAAAAAGAAGCAAAAAGAAAATCTTACAACAATAAAACTAGCTAATATTCAATGATTTTCGGATGTTGTAAATCTAAAGGTTGAGTTAGCGCAGCGCTCTACGGATTTATAAATGAATTAAGAGTCTTCAGACTCGTTCCAATCGTATGTAGAGTATAGCCCAGCGATTCTCTACGGATAAACAAAGAATCCCGCTGTTCGGGATGTTAGCTTGCGCATCCCGTACTCCAGATAA
>JAURKO010000244.1 GCA_030831705.1 Daejeonella sp.
AAAATCACCAAAAGCACGGTTTGTACCGGCTCCTCTGCGTGGTGACTCATACGGCCATTTAAGCTGGGTTTGCTGTTCTGGATTTGCAGGATCGTAATCCGGACCTGCTTCGAGTAAAGCCACTTTTAGTCCGGCTTCCGTTAACACTTTTACCGCCATTCCACCACCTGCACCAGAACCTATGATACAAACATCATAAAGTTCCCCTTTGGTTTTAATTTCTATTGCCATCAGTACTATTTGAATTAATTGAGCTTAAATATGCTTGAAAATAAACAATATTTACTTGAAGGGAGAAATATTATTTAAGGAACATAACGATTTTTTTTAGAAATATTTATTTAGTCTTAAGGATTATTCAAAGACCATAACAACTTGGTTCTTTTCAACCTTATCACCGGCTTTAACCTTAATTGATTTTATCTTAACATCGCTGACAGACTTAATTACATTTTCCATCTTCATTGCTTCAAGAACAAACAAATTGCCACCCTTTTCTACCTGATCACCTTCGGAGGCAAGAATCCTGATCACTAAACCAGGCATCGGAGCTTTGATTTCCGAAATTTTATTAGCCGTTAGATTATCCATGCCCAGCTGATGCAAAAGTTCATCATATTGATCAGTTATCTGCATGGAATAAATATTTGTTCCAACCTTAACAGCGCAGGTTTTATCATCCCTGTTTATACTAACAAGCTCTGCATGGTATGATTTCCCCTTATGAATAATATGAAAAGTGCGATTATCGATTCTGACTAAATCTTTATCAATTGCCTGACCATCAATCGTTATATCACCATTGTTTGATTCGACCTCAAAGTTGAATTTGTTATTTACTTTGATTTTGAGCATGTGTTATTGGGTTAAGGCGTATTGAACTAAGTTTGAGCCCATTTTTAGAGCATTTTGACGAGAATCCTCAGAATCACCGGCATAAGTTCCGGCATCCTCCCATCCATTACCAAGATCGGATTCAAATGTATAATAACAAACGATCCTTCCTTTATAAATTAATGCAAGACCTTGTGGCCGCTTACCGTCATGCTCATGAATCTTAGGAAGCCCATTAGAGAATTTAAATTTTTGATTATAAAGTATATGATTAGCTGGTAATTCTACAAAATCCAGTTCTGGAAAAACTTTCTTCATCTGTGGCCTAATAAATTGATCTAAACCATAATTATCATCAATATGCAAAAATCCACCCCCTGTTAAATATTTACGAATATTTAAAGCTTCCACGTCAGAAAAAACAATGTTCCCATGTCCGGTAAGATAAATAAAAGGGTAATTAAAGATATCTATACTACCAGCCTCAACTATTGCTTCTTCCTTATCAAAATTAGTCGCAATATTTTTATTGCAAAAGCTGATTAAATTTGGCAGTGCCGTACGGTTTGCATACCAATCCCCACCCCCATTGTATTTCATCTTGGCAATCTTATAGGTCGGCGGACTAAAAGAGAGAAAGATTCCAAAAAACATGAAAAATAAAATTCCAAAGAAAAGCTTCTTTAAATACTTCATCTATTTAAAAAATTTATCTCGAAACAAGCCTCCAAAGCGGCAGTTTCGGTCCTTAGCCTGGAATCACCCAAACTTATGGGTATAAATTTATGACTCATGGCTAAATCGATCTCTGACGAAGTAAAATCTCCTTCAGGGCCTATCATTACAAGATAATCAGAATTAGGCTTGAATTGATCTTTAATAGCGAATTTTTGGGTTTCTACACAATGGGCGATAAATTTATTTGTATGCTTAGCTTTCAGGACGATGTCAGCAAAAGATTGTGGATCATTTAACTTGGGATGGAATGCTTTTATTGACTGCTTCACTGCTGTGGTAATCACTTTGTTAAGACGCTCAGTTTTGACGTCCCTACGCTCTGAATGCTCGCAAATAATTGGCGTAATTTCATCTATTCCAATCTCAGTAGCTTTCTCCAGAAACCATTCCAGACGCTCGATATTCTTGGTAGGGGCAATGGCTATATGTAAATAGTGATTTCTAAGACCATAATTTTTATGGACACTCAGGATATTAATTTTTGTCCTCTTTGGATGAGGTTCCTCTACAATTGCTTCATAAAATCCACCTTTACCATCAACCAGATTAAGTAAACTGCCCTTCTGAAATCTCAGAACTTTTATACAATGCTTACTCTCCTCTTCACTCAGGGTATAAGTCTCAGAATTAATTTCAGGAGTGTAGAAAATATGCATGGATAGTCCTCCAGATTAACGAATATCAACTGCATCTTCGTTGTTAATCACTAACTCAAGTTTTACTGATTCAACATTCTGATCAGCCTTCTTTAAAATGGTAATTATATATCCATTGAATTCACTTGCTTCACCCACATCAGGTATTTTCCCAAAGATCTCACTGACAAGGCCTGCTACAGTATCATAGTCGCCATCTTCAGGAAGATCATGCGGCAGGTATTCATTCACATCATAAATTGAAGCAGTGGCATCAATAATAAATTCATTTACAGATACTTTTTCGACAATTGGCTTTTCCTCATCGTACTCATCTTGAATATCACCAACAAGTTCTTCTACAATATCTTCAGCAGTTACCATTCCAGCTGTACCTCCAAATTCATCAAGCACAATTGCAATTTGAATACGCTTTAACTGTAATTCACTCAAAAGATCATTAATCTTTTTTGTTTCTGGTATGAAATAAGGTTTACGGATTATTTCTTTCAGAATACACTCCTTATTTTCAGCTAAAAGAGGTAAAATATCTTTAGCATGAACAATTCCTACAATTTTGTCAATAGTTTCATCGTAAACAGGAATTCTGGAATATCCCTCACGAATAATTATATCAAGTACTTCCTTGTGAGGGGTGCTTAGTTCAATGCCTGAAATTTTGGTTCTTGGCACCATGATATTCTTAACAACACGATCATTGAAATCAAAAACATTCTTGATAAGCTCGTGCTCATTAGTTTCAAGCGCTCCACTTTCTTTACCCTGATCAAGAAGATATTGCAACTCTTCAGAACTATGGTGTGCTTCATGACCACCTATTGTTGCAATTCCTAGTATTCTTAATATGAAATTTGCGAAACCATTCAATAACCAGATAAATGGCCTGAAAATCAAATAAAAGAAATGAAGCGGTAAAGCAATCCCCATGGTTGTACCTATAGGACGTTGTATTGCCAGCGATTTAGGAGCAAGCTCTCCAAATACAATATGTAATACGGTAATAATTGCAAAGGCTAGGACGTGACCAATATTTGTGGCCACCGAGGAGGTCATATCAATATTTATAAAATTGAAGAAATTACTGACAATTTTTGTCATTACTTCTTCACCAACCCAACCTAAGCCAAGCGAAGCTAATGTTATTCCAAGCTGGGTTGCGGCAAGATAACCATCCAGATGCTGAGTCATATGCTTGGCTATCTTAGCCACCCGACTTCCGGTTTTTGCTTTAATTTCAATTTGTGAAGCACGCACTTTTACCAAAGCGAATTCAGCAGCAACAAAAAAGCCGTTTAGAAAAACAAGGAAAAGTGTAAAAAACAGCGCGAGGCCCATGTTATTTATGTATTTAAGAATGTGGTCTTATATAACTCCAGACTTTCTTTTATGACTTTAAATGCATAGTTTTTACCAAGCAAATGCTCTATGCTAACATTTTTACGTTCTAAAGCCTTGTAATCCTGGAAAAAACGAACAATTTCCGTCATAGTATGTGGAGGTAATTCTTTCAGGTCTTCAATATAATTTACAGACATGTCATGCCTGGCAACAGCGATGATTTTATCATCTTGTTCACCATTATCAACCATATGCATTACACCAACAACTTTTGCTTCTACAATTGCCATTGGATATACATCAACTGAACAAAGCACCAATATATCTAAAGGATCTTTATCATCACAAAATGTCTGGGGAATGAACCCATAGTTAGCAGGATACATAACAGATGAAAAAAGTACGCGGTCTAGCTTAATCAAACCTGATTCTTTATCAATCTCGTATTTAGCTTTCGAGCCTTTAGGAATTTCAATAATTGCATTTACATGCGAAGGGATATCTTCACCGGGAGAAACATTATGCCAGGGATGGTCTTTATTCATTTATTTAAGGATATTGCTGTTCATCATCGCTCTTTTCTCCCTCAATTTTCCTTTTTAAATAGGTTACAATTAATGGTATGGTTGTTATCAGAATGAATCCAATAACTATAAATAAAAGATAGTCATTGATTTCCCGTTCAAAACTCCTGCCAAGAAAATATCCTGACAAAGTTAAGGATGTAATCCAAAGTAAAGCACCCGAAATATTATAAAATGCAAATTTATTGAAATCAAGCTTTACAATTCCAGCAATAATTGGAGCGAATGTACGGACGATTGGAATGAACCTACCCATAATCAAAGCGAAAGCTCCTTGCTTTCTGTAATAAACTTCAGCGGCTTTAAGATATTTCTTTTTGAAAAAAAACGAATCATCCCGCTGGTATAAAACAGGGCCTGTTCGCCTCCCAAACCAATATCCAACAAAATTACCAGCAATTGCAGCCAGTATCAAACCGATAACCAAGATGTAAATTGATACATCCAATTTATCTGTGGCAACAAACATTCCTGCAAGAAACAAAAGGTAATCTCCCGGGAGGAAAAACCCAAAAAACAAACCTGTTTCGGCAAATATCACGAACAGAAGCAAGTAAAAACCTCCTTCACGAAGCAATTTTACAGGATCAATAAGATGTTGAAAGTAGTCCCAGAACTCGTGCATAAAATCTATATGCGTAAAGCTACAATATTTAAGTAATAATTTAGCTTAGAAAAGGTTAGATATGAATCCCGGATATATCCCAACAATTATCGTTAAGAAAGCAGAAAGCCCAAGTACAAAATTGAAATAAGGTGATACCTGAATTTCTGAACGCTCTGCAGACTTAAAATACATAGCTACAACTACTCTTAGATAATAATAAATTCCAATTAAAGCATTAACAACTGCAAGCATTACGAGCCAGATATGATATTCGGACAAAGCGGTTGAGAACATCATAAATTTGCCAATAAACCCAGCAGTTAATGGTATTCCTGCAAGAGAAAGCATAGCAACTGTGAGTGTAAATGCAATAAATGGATTTCTTTTGGCAAGTCCTGTGAAGCTATCAAAATTATCAGATCCAGTTTGTGCTTTAACAAGAATAAGCACAGCAAATGCAATTATGGAGGCTATAGAATATGCACTGGCATACAGAAACACAGAATTACCAGAATCAGGTCCTAAAGCTATAATTGCAAATAACATATAACCTGCATGAGAGATACTGGAAAAAGCAAGCATTCTCTTAAAACTATGCTGATACAAAGCGGTAACATTTCCAATGAAAAGCGTTAAAACAGCAATCACCAAAAGTACAGGCATCCAGAATTCATGTAGTGGTGCAAAACAGATCATGAACAACCGTAAGAATGCAGCAAATCCTGCAGTTTTAACCACTGTACTCATAAAGGCAGTTATAATAGTTGGAGATCCTTCATAAACATCAGGAGTCCAAAAATGGAACGGAGCAGCGCCAACCTTAAAACTTAATCCGATAATCATTAAGGTTAGTCCGGTGTAGAATAATGGAGAAATATTTGCCGGATTTGATATAACGTACTCCTTGATATCCCCCAGGTCAAAACTTCCGGTAGATCCATAGAGGAAGGCAATTCCCATCAATAAAAATCCGGTCGAAAAGGCACCTGTCAAAAAATACTTCAATGCAGCTTCATTAGACTTAAAATCATTCTTACGGATACCAGCAAGAATATAAAGACTAACAGACATGATCTCAATTCCAATAAAGAGCATCGATAGATTATTGAATGAAACCATCACCAGAATTCCGATAAGAGCAAAAAGCATGATTGCATAATATTCAGCGACATTTTCACTGATTTGCTCAAAATAATCTTTGGATATTAATAAGATAAGCATGGTGGAGACAATACCTATTGCTGTAAAAGCCACAGCAAAATTATCAAACTGCATCATCCCACTATAAATCGGTGTAGCACCCGAGTTCCATTCGAGTACTGCCAGAACAAGAGCGGCAATCAACCCAAGCAAACTAACTGGAAGCAAAGCATTTTTTGCCTTATACAAGCCTAAGTAAAGAACCAGTACGGCTAAAACAGATAGGGTTATTAATGCGTTCATGCTTTTATTTAACTAATAATTTTTGATTGACCTGGTCTAAGAGGTTAATAACTACCGCCTCTGAAATATGTAGGATTGGTTGAGGATATACCCCAATTAAAATCACCAGAAGAGAGATTATCAGTAAAACTGATTTTTCTGATCCATTAAGATCTTTAAAAATTGCGGTTATTGAATTTACTGGTCCTAGCATTACTTTTTGATACATTCTAAGCATATAAACTGCACCGAATATGATGGTTAAACCAGATATTGCAGCGAGCCAGATATTATAATTGTAGACTCCCATTAGAAGTAAAAATTCTCCAACAAACCCATTTGTAAGTGGTAAAGCCACAGTTCCCAATAAAACCAAAAGGAAAGTGATTGCAAGAATTGGTGCTGGTTTTGCTATTCCGCCCATCTGTGTTATATCGCGGGTATTTAATCTTCGGATTAATATGTCTGCTATAAAAAACATTCCAACAACATTGATACCGTGATTAAGCATTTGAATCATTGCACCTTGCACACCCTGCAAGTTCCAGGCAAAAATCCCCGCAGAGATAAGCCCTACGTGAGCAATTGATGAATAGGCAATCAGCCTTTTGACATCGTTTTGTGTAAATGCTATTATTGATGCATATACTATTCCGATGACAGACAAAATCAGTGCTGTTTCGCCCCATACATCAAAACCAAGTGGAGCAACAGGAATCAACCAGCGAATAACACCATAAATACCCATCTTAAGCATGATGCCTGAGAGCAACATTGTACCTGCAGTAGGAGCTTCAGTATAGGTATCAGGTTGCCAAGTATGAAAAGGAAATACTGGCATTTTAATTGCAAATGCAATAAAGAAAGCCCAGAATATCCATGACTGAGTCACAGAATCAAGTTCAAGCTTGTAAAACTCCGCTAAATCATAGCTATTACCCGGAGTTTGCAGGTGCAGGTAGATAATTGCCAGCAGCATTAACAAACTTCCTGCGATAGTGTATATGAAAAATTTTAAGTTAACCTTAATACTATTTTCTCCGCCCCATAAGGTACAAATGAAGTAAACCGGTATCAATGCTGCCTCCCATCCAACGTAAAATAGAAAGCCATCCAACGCGGTAAAGACCAGCAGTAAACCCGTCTGCATAAAAAATATCAATGCGTAAAAAGCTTTCGGATTTTTTATGTCATGATTATAACTTGATAAAACAATAATCGGAATGAGAAGATTTGTTAACAATAACATCAATAAGCTTATCCCATCAACTCCGGCCTTAAAGTTTATCCCAAACTGCGGAATCCAGGGCAAATCAATAAGAAACTGGGTGCTTGCATCAGGAACAAAGTTCAGATATAAAAAAATAGTAATAACAAAGGATACCACAGAAAATACTCCTGAAAGTGCTTTCACTATTGTATTTCCTGAAAGGAGAATGACCAGTGCAGCTATGAGTGGAATAAAAATTTGTAATAGTAAGATTTCCATTTAAATTGTTCTACTCATTAATATTAAATTTTGTACATACTATAAACCAGTAAGGCAAGGATTCCGGCTACCATCATAAAAATGTAAAAGCCTACCATACCGGATTGAAGTAATCTAAAAGTTTTACTTGCCTCTACTGCTCCTTTTCCAAAACCATTTACAAGGCCATCTATTCCTGCTTTATCAATAACTTTGAAAAAAAATCTCGACAAAGAATTAAGTGGACGAGTAATGATCGTATCATAGATTTCATCTATAAAAAACTTGTTATACGAAAGTCTTGCTAGTCCGCTGCGACCGGTGATTTCATCAACCGGAATATGAGATTGCTTAACATAACGATTATATGCATAAAGCATCGCCAAGATTGCAGCACCAACAGAAACGGCCATAAGGATGTATTCTGTGGCATGATCCAGCGTGAGATGACCTGATTTAGAAGCTGAAACCTCAAAAACAGGTGCGAGGAAAGCGGCTAACCAATGACTTCCGCCAAACACCGCAGGAATACCTATCAATCCCCCAAGAGCTGATAAGATTGCAAGAACAATTAAAGGAATTGTCATAGATGCCGGTGATTCGTGCAGATGGTGCTCCTGTTCAGTTGTTCCTCTAAACTTTCCGTTAAATGTGAGATACATCATCCGGAACATGTAAAACGAAGTGAACATTGCACCAACAAGAGCGATAAACCAGAAAACCTTATTATGTTCATAAACATGCGCAAGTATTTCATCTTTTGAAAAGAATCCGGAAAAAGGGGGTAATCCTGCAATTGCAATTGTACCGATCATCATAGTCAAGTAGGTTACCGGCAATTTCTTTTTAAGTCCGCCCATATTTCGCATATCTTGCTCATTACTCATTGCATGAATAACGGACCCAGCGCCAAGGAAAAGTAAGGCTTTAAAAAACGCATGGGTAATTACATGAAAAAAAGCTCCGGTATAAGCACCAACTCCCAATCCTAGAAACATATATCCTAACTGAGAAACTGTGGAATAAGCTAATACTTTTTTGATATCCGTTTGAGTGACAGCAATTGCAGCAGCTAGAAATAAAGTAGCAAGTCCGATAATTGCCACTACCCCGAGTGTTACAGGAGCAAGTGTAAATAAGATATTAGATCGGGCAATCATGTAAATACCAGCAGTAACCATTGTTGCTGCATGGATTAGAGCGGATACTGGTGTAGGCCCGGCCATAGCATCAGGCAACCAGGTAAAGAGTGGAATTTGTGCTGATTTCCCAATCGCTCCAACGAAAAGCAAGGAAGTAATTAAAATCAGAACTGAGTCACCTGAAGCCATATTTGCAGCCAGCGGAAAAACAGCAGCAAACTCTACGCTATTAAAAGTTGTGAAAATTAGGAAAACTGCAATGAGAAAACCTAAATCACCAATACGGTTCATTACGAAAGCCTTTTTTGCAGCACTTGCATATGATGGGTTACTAAACCAGAATCCGATCAGCAGATACGAACACAAGCCTACGCCTTCCCATCCTATGAACATAATGACATAATTGGAACCAAGCACCAATAGCAGCATGAAAAATATGAACAAATTCAGATAGGAAAAAAATTTCCCGAAACCTGCATCATGGTGCATGTACCCTGTGGAATAAACATGGATCAGGAAACCAATTCCAGTTACGATCAATAACATTATAGCACTTAGCGGATCAATCAGGAAAGAGAAAGGAATCTTTACACTTCCTGCACTTATCCAGTCAAAGATTGGAACTATGAATGACTTTACTTCTGATGAATTCAGTTCAAAGAAAATTCCCAGACTGACTGCAAAAGAGGCAAGAACAGAAAGACAACCCACAAATCCAACAGCTGTTTTAGACAGTGTATTACGGCCTAGTCCGTTGATAAGGAAACCTAAAAGTGGAAATAAAGGAACTAACCAAACTAAATTTATCATTATTATATGCTAATTATCATATTAATCACCCGATCAATCTTTTTGCCATCTGGCAGATTGAATTTCAGTAAAAAATTACCACTTAAGTTTATTCAAAATATTTACATCCGTTGAGTTAATGTTTCGGTAAACCATTACGATAATGGCCAAACCTATAGCCACTTCAGCAGCTGCTAATGCCATTATAAAAAATACAAAAACTTGTCCGGAAGGATCATTATGATGAACCGAAAATACAGTAAGTAAAAGATTTACAGCATTTAACATCAATTCTATCGACATGAAAATAACAATTGCATTTCTGCGGATTAACACACCAATTACTCCAATTGCAAAAATGATTGTACTTAAAAGAATGTAATGGTTTAAAGGTACACCTTGAATTGCCTGAGTTAAGTTTTCCATAATCTACCCTTGTTTAATATCTTTTTTAGCTAATAAAACTGCTCCAACCATAGCTGAAAGCAAGAGAATAGATGAAATCTCAAACGGTAAAAGGAATTTGCTGAATAAGACCTTTCCTAGGTTTTTCACAAGACCTAAATCCTGAGTCTGAAGAACCAGAGGATCAGAAGCATTCAAGGCCTTTACCGAGCCAACTAAAGTTATAACGAGACACATACCTGCTATGACGCCAACCATTTTAAGAAGATTGGATTTCGAACCGATTGAACCTTCATTTAGATTGAGTAACATGAGGACAAAAAGAAATAGCACCATTATTGCACCCATGTAAACAATGAAATTTACTATGGCAAGAAATTGTGCATTCAGCATAATATAGTGCAGGGTGAATGTAAAAAAAGTGACGATAAGATAAAGCACGCTATGAACCGGATTCTTCGAAAATATCACCAAAAGGGCGAAGAATATGGTTAAAAAAGCAACAAAATAAAAAAGAGATACACTCATTAATAAGGTAATTTAATCTTCACTCCTATTTTGGGCAAAGGTATAATTTCTGCCGAAATTATTAGAGGTTACGGCTTCCTCAATTCAAAAATATTAGTTCTGCTGAACCTTCATAGACTCTTCAACTAACTTATCTTTACCGTAAATAAAATCTTTTCTAAGATAGTCTGCAGGAACAATGGGTCCATCTAAATAGATTGCTTCTTTCGGACAAGCTTCTTCACACAATCCGCAAAAAATGCAGCGCAGCATATTGATCTCATAGACAGCTGCATACTTTTCTTCACGATACAAAGTTTCTTCACCTTTTTGACGCTCAGCAGCAATCATTGTGATGGCTTCTGCCGGACAAGAAAGTGCACAGAGTCCGCATGCAGTACAACGCTCACGGCCTTCTTCATCCCTTTTTAGTGAATGCATTCCTCTCCAGTTCTCAGAAAACTCACGTTCAAACTCGGGATAAAAAATAGTTTCCTTCTTTTTGAACATGTGTTTGAAAGTTATTCCCATCCCCTGAAATATTGCCGGAAGATATAATCTCTCCCAGAAATTCATCGGTTTCTGTTCTAAAACTTTTTTCCTGTTACTTAATGGTTCCATAAACCCTAAATCCTCCTCAACGGGGTTTTAATTATTGATTAAACGGTCAATTTCAGACCAATTATAATTTGTCAATTAGTGTAATTACAATACCGGTAATTACTATGTTGGCAATTGCCAATGGAATTAAAATTTTCCAACCAAGATTCATTAGCTGATCGTATCTGAAACGAGGTACCGTCCACCTCACCCACATAAACAGGAAGATGAATGCAAATATCTTCAAAATCAGGACACCCATTCCAATTAATGGTCCGAATAAAGGCCCAAGCAGTTCATTTACAAAATCCATCCCTGGATAATTATACCCGCCAAAATATAGTGTGGACATTACCGCGGAAGCCAAAAACATATTCAGATACTCTGCGAACATAAACGCCCCCATTTTGAAACCTGAGTATTCAGTATGGTAACCACCTACTAGTTCAGTTTCACATTCGGGTAAATCGAAAGGGGTTCGATTAGTTTCTGCAAAAGAACAGATAAGAAAAATAAGGAATCCGACAGGCTGATAAAAAACATTCCAATTAAATCCATGCTGCTGCTCAGCTATTTCCTTCATACTAAGGGTATTGGTAAGCATAAGCAATGCTATAATCGATAATCCCATAGGAATTTCGTAGCTGATACTTTGGGAAGCGGCCCTAACTGCACCCATCAGTGAAAACTTATTATTTGAAGCCCATCCCCCGATCATAATTCCATAAACGCCCAATGAAACTACTCCAAAAATATAGAGTATTCCGACATTGATATCCGTAATCTGTAAACTAACCTGACGACCGAATATCTCAACATCCTGGCCCCAGGGAATAACAGCACTACCAAGAAAGGATGTGAATAATGCCAGCGATGGTCCTAAAATAAAAAGAGCCTTACTTGAATCTGTAGGAATAATTTCTTCCTTAAAAAACATTTTGAGTCCGTCAGCAAGTGGCTGGAACATTCCACCGGGACCCGCCCTGTTTGGCCCAACCCTGTCTTGAAGGAAACCTGCAATCTTTCTCTCCGCAAGTGTGGAATAGGCAGCAATGGTAAGACTGACCAAAAATATGACCAAAATTAGCCCGAATTTCTCAATTATAAACGCTAGTTCCATCAGATTTTAGTTGCTCGTTCAAATTCAATTTTATTCGCTTCAATCAAAACCTGATTTTCTTTAATCACAGGTAATGGAACAAACTCATAATGATTAGAGGATATTACAGAGGTTTGTGCAATATGCCGTGGACCTTCAATAATCCAGCTACTGGTATTTTTAGTTTCAAAGCGGCAGGTGTTACAAATAAAATCTTCTACCTCACCAAATTGATCCTTGCGGCCTGTAACTCGCAGTACTTCATCTCCTTTGTACCACAAAGTTACTTTTCCTTTACAGGTAGGGCAATCGCGGTGAGCATCCACAGGTTTTGTAAACCAAACCCGATTCTTGAATCGGAAAGTTTTATCGGTTAAAGCACCTACCGGACAAACATCAATTACATTACCTGAAAAATCGTTTTCAATTGCCTTTTCGATATAAGTAGAAATCTCTGAAGCGTCACCTCTACCTAAAATACCATGCATTCGATTATCCGTGATCTGGTTTGCAACATAAACACATCTATAGCATAAAATGCAGCGCGTCATGTGCAACTGAATCTTTTCGCCAATATCAATTTTTTCAAAGGTACGACGGTCAAATTCATACCTTGAATTGCCTACACCGTGCTCAAAAGACAAATCCTGTAAATGACATTCTCCCGCCTGATCACAAATCGGACAGTCGAGCGGGTGATTGATCAATAAAATTTCAACTACTCCCTTTCTTGCCTCAATCACTTCAGGTGAAGTGATATTTTGGACTTCCATTCCATCCATTACACCAGTGCGGCATGAGGCAACCAGCTTAGGCATAGGACGAGGATCCTTTTCAGAACCCTTACTTACTTTAACAAGACAGGTCCGGCATTTTCCGCCACTACCTTCAAGTTTAGAATAATAACACATGGCAGGTGGTACAATATCTCCACCAATCTGACGTGCAGCGTTGAGAATACTTGTACCCGGTTCTACTTCAACCGTTATCCCATCTATTGTAACTTTAACTTTTTCGCTCATTGTTTAAATTCAAAACCTGTGCTAAATATGAATAGGCTTGCCATCTAAAATTGTGAATTTTAACTACTAACCACCTCTTCTAATTTTGGTAAGGGATCTGCATACTTTGCAAGACCATAATTCCTAGCCACTGCTTCCTTTGGCTCGTTAACATGCCATTCAAATTCATCCCGGAAATGACGGATTGCACTGGCAACAGGCCATGCAGCAGCATCACCTAAGGGGCAAATAGTATTTCCTTCAATTTTCTTAGAAACATCAACCAATAGGTCTATATCACTCATTTTCCCATGACCATATTCCAAACGATGAAGCACTTTCTCCATCCAGCCGGTTCCTTCACGACATGGTGAACACTGTCCGCAACTTTCATGATGATAGAACCGTGAAAAATTCCAGGTATTTCTAACAATACACTGGTCTTCATCAAAAGCAATAAAACCACCAGAACCTAACATACTTCCGCTTTGAAAACCTCCATCAGAAAGTGATTCATAGCTCATCAAACGGGGCTGACCATTAATTGTATTCAAAATAAGATTAGCAGGAAGAATTGGCACTGAAGAGCCTCCAGCAACAACAGCCTTTAATCTTTTCCCGTTTGCAATACCCCCACAATATTCATCAGAATATATAAACTCTTCAACCGGAACACCTAATTCAATTTCATATACACCTGGCTTTTTGAGGTTTCCAGAGGCAGAAATCAATTTTGTTCCAGTACTTCTGCCATTCCCAATCTTGGCATACTCCTCGCCGCCATCATTAATAATAGGCACTACAGCTGCGATAGTTTCTACATTATTTACAACTGTAGGACAAGCCCAAACACCTGATATTGCAGGAAAAGGAGGCTTTATTCTTGGATTACCACGCTTACCTTCCAATGATTCAATCAAAGCAGTTTCTTCACCACATATATATGCTCCACCACCTGGCTGAACGTATAATTCAAGATCGTATCCTAAACCCAAGATATTTTTGCCAAGAAAACCGGCATTCTTTGCTTCAGCTATTGCACGCTCCAGAATTCTAATCTGAGGCATCATTTCGCCCCGGACATAGATATAGGATGTTTTTGCACCCAAGGCGAAACTGGCAACAATCATTCCTTCTATCAAAAGATGAGGGATATGGGTCATCAGAAATCTGTCCTTAAATGTACCGGGTTCTGATTCATCAGCATTGCAAACCAGATAACGCTCACGGCCTTCTGGTTTTGCCAAAAAACTCCACTTCATACCGGTAGGAAAGCCTGCACCACCTCGTCCACGAAGTCCGGATGTTTTCACCTCTTCAACCACCGCATCAGGAGTCATCGTCTTTAAGGCCTTTTCTACCGAACGGTATCCTCCATTCTGACGATATACATCGAAAGTATGAATTCCAGGTACATTAATATTCTCTAATAATAACTTACGCGCCATGTTAAATCAAGATGAAAGATGGAAGATGAGAGATGAAAGACCCTGCTATAAAAAACTCAGCCTCATATCTCATAACTCACATCTCATTTCTCATATCTTATTCTTTAATGTTTCAATCAATTTATCTACACTCTCATTTGTTAAGTGCTCATAAAAAGTGTAATCAGGCCCAATCTGTAAAACCGGAGCCATTCCACATGCCGCTAAACACTCAACACCTCTCCAGCTAAACTTGCCATCTGCCGTAATTTCACCTTCTTTAACTCCTAAGGTCTTTTCAATATGGTCCATGATCTTCTCGGCACCAACCAGACAACATGGTCCGGTACGGCATACCTCCAAAACATACTTTCCCTGCGGACGAAGAAAGAACATGGTATAAAAAGTGGCAACTTCGTAAACCTCTATTGGTTTTATCTGAAGGTATGATGCTACTTTATCCATTGCCTCCGGACTTACCCATCCGTATTCAGCCTGAACCAAATGCAGCACAGGCAGCAGGGCTGATTTTTGTTTTCCCTGAGGATAACGTGTTACAATCTCATCAAACTGTTTAATCAGTGCTGATGAGAATTCAATTTCCTTATGTTCAGTTACACTAAGCATCTAATTCTCCTGCAATTACGTTCAAGCTACTCATATTGATAATGGCATCGGATAACAGCATTCCGGCACTCATTGGAGCATACATCTGGTAGTTAATAAAACTTGGTCTTCTGAAGTGCAGACGATAAGGTGAACGACCACCGTCATTAACCAGATAGAAACCCAACTCGCCATTACCACCCTCAACTGCATGGTATACTTCAGTTTTTGGAGTATCGATCTCTCCCATCACAATTTTGAAATGGTAGATCAAAGCTTCCATACTATTATAAACCTCCTCTTTAGGAGGAAGATAAAATTCAGGCACATCTGCATGAAAAACTCCTTTTGGTTCTTTTTCAATTTTTTGTAAGGCCTGTTCTATGATTCTTAAGCTCTGCCACATTTCCTCGTTGCGTACTATATAGCGATCATATACATCACCACTTGTACCTACCGGGATTTCAAAATCAAAATCCTGGTAAGAGGAATAAGGTTCATTTACCCTCACATCATAATCCACACCGGTTGCCCGTAAAATAGGGCCACTCCAACTATAATTTAAAGCGGTTTCAGGATCGACTGCAGCAACACCCGAAGTCCGTTCGATAAAAATTCTGTTCCGGTTAAATAAAGTTTCAAATTCTTTAAGAATAGGCGGGAATTTGACGAGGAATTTCTTGATTTTAGCAAAAGCAATATCATTAAAATCACGCTCGAATCCACCAATACGGCCGATATTAGTCGTCAGTCTGGCACCACATATCTCTTCATAAATTTCATAGATATGCTCTCTCTCCTCCATCAAATAGAGGAAGCCTGTAAATGCACCAGTATCAACACCTAATATTCCATTACAAATCAAGTGATCTGAGATACGGGCAAGCTCCATAACTATCACTCGAAGATAATCAACCCGCTTTGGAGTTTCGATACCGAGTAACTTCTCAACCGTCATGTGCCAACCCATATTGTTAATAGGAGAAGAGCAATAATTTAAACGGTCAGTGAGCGGGGTAATCTGGTAAAACGGACGGTGTTCAGCAATTTTCTCGAAGGCGCGATGTATATAGCCAATTGTTGAAACACCACTTATAATTCGTTCTCCATCCATGACCAAAACATTCTGAAAAACACCATGTGTTGCCGGATGGGTAGGACCTAGGTTTAATATAAACGTTTCCTTCTGGGGGTCGTTATCTGTAAATATGGGGTGATTCATCATCTTCCGAAGAAATAATCCTTTTTATCAACACGATTTGGGTCTTCCAGCGGATGTTCTCTTCTCATTGGAAAAACCGTCATATCATCAACATTTAAAACTCTTACCAGATTTGGATGTCCATCAAAAATGACTCCGAAAAAGTCAAATGTTTCACGTTCCATCCAGTTAGCACCTTCCCAAAGATTGGTTGCAGTAGGAATGTGCGGCGCATCTCCGTCAATAAATACTTTAATCCTTACACGTATGTTATTAGTTAAACTATGCAAATGATAGATTACACCAATTGACAAGGCCTGTTCAGGATAATGTATTGCAGTTATGTCTGTCAAATAATTAAATTTAAGATCCTTATCTTCTTTAAGAAAACGTAGAACTTCGCTGATATTTTCAGAAGAGGTTTCAAAAGTCAATAAACCATACGGCTCTGAAGGTATAGAAATCCTATCTCCAAAAACTGAAGTTAAACTTTGAATGACTTGCTGATTATTGAGTTTGTCCATTTACTGGATTCCGTATCTTTCTAATAATGCTTTATACTCCGGTGATTCTCTCCTTCGAAGAGACTCATTTTTAACTAACTCCTGTATTTTATTGAACCCATCAATAATTGCTTCAGGCCTGGGTGGGCAACCCGGAACATAAACATCAACCGGAATAATTTCATCAATCCCCTGCATAACAGAATAAGTATCAAATATCCCACCACTACTGGCACAAGCTCCAACAGCAATCACCCAGCGTGGTTCTGCCATTTGTAGATAAACCTGCTTCAATACTGGTCCCATTTTTTTTGCAATTGTGCCCATGACCATTAACAAATCTGCTTGACGTGGTGAAAAACTTGGTCTTTCTGATCCAAAGCGGGCAAAATCATAATGTGACCCCATGGTTGCCATAAATTCAATACCACAACAAGATGTAGCAAAAGGCAAAGGCCATAATGAATGTGATCTGGCTAATCCAACTACTTTGTCCATGGATGTAGCAAAAAAACCTGAACCTTCAATACCAGGAGGCGCTTCTACCAAATTTATTTCAGTCATAATTCTTTAAAAGAAAAAGCCCAATTCAGATAAGTCTAAAATGAGCCCAAATTTAAGAAATTTAATGTTTTCAATTGTTTAAACAATTATTTAGAAACAGTCTAAACGCTATTCCCAATCCAATGCTTTCTTCTTCACTATATAGACAAATCCAAGTAAGAGCGTTCCCATAAAAACAAACATTTCCAACAAACCGTTAACGCCAAAATCGCGGAAATTAACCGCCCAAGGATACATGAAAATTACCTCAATATCAAAAAGCACAAAAAGAATGGCAACTAAAAAGTACTTAATTGAAAAGGGTTGCCGAGCATTTCCAATTGATTTTATACCCGATTCAAATGCAATTAACTTATCAGATGTTTTTCGCTTTGGACCTGCTAAATGTGTTATGGTCATAGTCAGTGCCACAAAGCCAAAGGCAACAAGCATCTGAAAGATAATAGGGAGATAATTTACTGCTGTACTTTGTGCTTCCATGCTTATGTATTACGGCGCAAATATAAAAAAAAAGAAGTCCCTAAACAATGTTCAGGGACTTCTCTTCAAATTATATTAATATTTTTACTTATTACCTTCTATTGCTTTCACCGCTTGTGTTGCCGTGACATTTACTGGATCCAGAGCAAGAACTTTATCAAAAAATTCCTTGGCTTTTACATTATCCCCATCCTTTCTTGCGGCAACAGATCCAAGATAATTGTATGCTTCAATTAGACCAGGAGTACTTTTTGTAGCAAGTTCTGGTTTTTCAACTGTAACAAGATTTACGTACCTAGCATAAAATGGGGCTGCCAGACCCTGACTATCGTTTTCATCATCCATAAGTCGATTGATACGACCTCTGTACTGCCAACCAATTTGTGTAGTTGGTGCACGCTGCAAAAGATATGAAAAAGAGGAATCTGCCTTTACTAATAAGTCTTTCTCTGGATTCATGTTTGCATTTTTTAATGCACCATAATTGAAATAGTACGAAGATCCCAAGTAGTAGTAATCAAGTAGAGCTCTTTCAGGGTTCTTAATAGAAATTTCATAAGCCTTTGCTGCAGCTTCGTATTTCTTTCCTTTAAATAAGGCCTGTCCAATTTCACTCATCACAGCGGCATTGGT
Organism: Daejeonella sp.; assembly: GCA_030831705.1. GTDB lineage: Bacteria > Bacteroidota > Bacteroidia > Sphingobacteriales > Sphingobacteriaceae > Daejeonella. The sequence continues at coordinate 18,605 of JAURKO010000244.1, forward strand.
AGAATCCATTTCTACGGCCTTGGTTATATTTGACAATCCTTCAGTGAACATTGTGGTATCCTTCATTTGAGCTCTTCCCAAGTAAAGATAATCCTGAGAAATCAAACGGCTTGGCTCAACCTTAGAGATGAATTCTTTAAGTGCCTGAGCACTTGATGCAAAATTTCCATTTTCGAAAGCTGAGTAAGCTAAATAACGTAGAACTCTTGGGTTTACTTTATCAAGTTTCGCCATTTCAATAGCTTCTGCTTCAAGCAATTTGAAGTCCTTGGCTAAGAAAAGAAAATCTGCATGACGTAAGCGTGAATCTAACGAACGATCTGTCAGATCCATGTATTTCTCATAAAATTGAACCGCTTGCTGGATACGGCCAGCGTATTCTTTTTGAGATGTCCAGGCCCAGCCAAAATAAGTCTCAGCTAATTCGCGGTAAGCTGGACCGTAGCTTGGATCTAGCGCAATAACACTGTTAAATTCAGCAATCGCTTCAGGAAAGGCCTTACTTAATTTGTTGATCTTACCCAATTCAACTTTAGACCTCAAAAAGGTTTTATCAAGCTCAAATGCATTTCTGTATGCACTAAATGCCTCACCGTTCTTTTGTTGTGAACGATATGCATCTCCTAAAACCAGATATAACTGTGCGTCTTTATCATTCAATAATTTTGACTTTTCAAGGTGAACCAATCCCTCATTAATCATAGGCACTGGTGCATTAACATATGCTCGACCGATGTAAAGATCCGTAGTGTGATCTTTCTTCTTGGTAAGCGATATTGCTTTATCAAAATTAGCTTTCGGACTTCCCTTTTTTGCAAGTTCAACTGCGCCTAAACCCACATGGTTTAAAGCATATTCACCATTAGCTGTGATTCCTTTGCTAAATGCTGCTTTTGCAGAGTCAATATAATCCGGGCGTACGTATATCGGACTAGTTGTTAGGTACAAATTGCCTAAGAAAAAGAAATTATCAGCATTGGCAGGCTGAGTACTTGTTAAGGTATTTAAAATAGCCTTTCCTTTCTGATACTGTTCCGCATCAATTGCCTTACGGGCATCAGCTAAACTCTGAGCAAAAACTGCTGAACCAACTAATATCAACCCCAAGGTTATTTTTACTGCCTTGTTCATCATGTTACAATTTTAATTTAGTTTACAATATTTATCTCTCGTGAAGGAATACTATCCGGTAAAAGCCCGGATTTTAGTACAACTCTTTGTCCACGTTCACCCGCGATGAATGACGCAAAACCTGTGCCTAAACCTGCACCACCTTCACAATTAATGACATATAATGACCTTGTTAGAGGATATAATCCTAAAGCAATGTCATTTTGAGTAGGTTTATAGAATGCATCAGAGCCAGCTTGACCCGAAACATTCTTGACACCCAATATTTTCAAATCTCCAACTATACCCTCCAGCTCCCTTGGGGGCTGTACCATCCAGTTAACACCTACAACTCCAATTGCACCCGGATTATCATGAACGTATCTTATAACTTCAGAATTTGATTTAAGCGCATAAACACCCTTCGCAGGGAGATCATTAACGCCGGCAAGTTCTTTAAAGTATCTTACTGTACTCGAATTTGCATTGTCAAAAACCAGACTTTGAATAGGTGAATCAAAACCTTTCAAAACTTTGATAATATCCTGAACCAAAACCAAAGAATCTTTTGTTGGATTCTTTGATATTAAAGCGATGCCATCAATAGCAAAGCGATTTACACGGACTTTAATATTCTTATCCTCGAAGTGCTTAGTTTCCTGAGGCGTTAAAAGTCTGGATATAACCGCAACCTGGACACTGTCAATCAAAAATAAATTTAATAATTCATTTTCAGATTTTAATAAGAGATCCAACTTGGCATCCGGATAAGTACTTTCAAATAAATATTCCTGGTCCTCAATAATCGGTGCAAAAGATTCATCAACCAATATTTGTTCAAAACCACTTGTATAGGACTGTTGAACAGAACCAGAATTATTCTGGCAAGATAAAAGAACGAGTAGCAGACTTGATATAAAAATATAATAAATCCTTTTCATATTAAAATTAGGAGCGAATTAAACGTACGAACCTGATAAATGAATATACAATCAATAGCAGTGCAAAAGCTACCCGATATTCAAAATCAAGATTGATTGGAAAATCTTTCCAAAAGATAATCGCAACTCCCAAAGCAAAGTATAAGGCAAACATACCAAGCCCTAAAATAAACAGAAATCGCTTTGCGGGCGATTTCTGTATTTTGTTTTCTTCTTTGGAGAAAGACATAGACAATTATTGTCCTGCCAACTGGAAGAAGATAGGCATAGTGTAAGCAACACGAACCGGACGACCATTTTGAATACCTGGCTTCCAGGCCGGTGCATTTTTCAATACCCTAACAGCTTCCTCATCACATCCACCACCAATACCTCTTAAGACTTTGATATCAGTTAAATTACCGTTCTTTTCAACTACAAAGCTCATAATCACACGACCTGTAATATTGTTTTCACGAGCCATTGGAGGATATTTCAAATTTTTCTGAAGGTATTTACCCCATCCAGCCATACCACCCTGAAATTCAGGAAGTACTTCCACACTTGCAAAATCCTTGATACTGTTATCTTCAATAACTGCTACCTCTTTAGGTGCTTCACCCACAGGTTCGTCAATTACGATATCTGCGTTTGGATCACCTTCAATTGTCTTCTGACCTGGATCGGCAACCTTTAGTTCTTCAACCGTTGGAGGTTCTTCATCTCTCACCTGTTCTGCCGGAACAACTACAGGAGGAGGGAATTTAATCTGATCGATTTTAGGCTTTGGCGGCTCTGGTGGAGGAGGAGGTAACTCTTCCTTATTGATTGGAGGAGGAGGTGCCAACACTACTTCAGTAATTTTCACCTTGTCTGCCTCTGGCAATATTCCGGAGATATATCTTATAATCAATGGTAATGAAACCATAGTTATAAAAAGCAAAGAGCCAACAATCACCGCTCGGCTTGTAGTTTTGGAATTATCTCTCCTCAACTCATAAGCTCCATAGTTCTTATTTCTCCCGGCAAATACAACATCCAGCCATTGCGGGTTGAATAAATCTATTTTAGACCCTAACATATTTAATTCTTTAAAGGGTTAATATTTGTTTAAAATCATTATTTGTAAAGACCATCACGCTTTAAAAGCGCGATATCTGGATCAGAAATCTCAACAATTGCATACCTTTCGATGTTTGAAACTTTCATTTCATCTAGGATATCCACAAAATTTCTGTAACTCGAATGCTCACTTGGTTTGATCAGTACGATCAGTCCTTTACTTGGATCACCGGTAGCTGCTATAACCTTTTTAGAAGTCTCAACCAGAGCTTTTCTGATTCCGTTTCTTCCATAGTTATCAACCTGAGGAGGGGTTAGGGGTTTATCAACAAGCCCCATATACCATTCCAAGCGATTGTTTGCACCAAGAAGTATAGTCATTGTTCTGTTATCAGCAACTGTTAATTCCTGCTGATCTACTTTTTCCTTATCAGGCATGGCTAAATCCATTGCCTGTGGTTTTGCCAGTGTAGTGGTAAGCATAAAGAATGTGATCAGAAGAAAGGCTAAATCAACCATTGCAGTTAAATCCACACGTGTTGATTGTTTCTTACTTCTAACTTTACCGCCTTTATTCTTACCCCCGCCGGAGGTGTCTAATTCTGCCATCGCGTTTTATATTAGTGTTACGATTATTCTTCGCCTGTCCTCAATGAGGTGATCAGACTAAATTTGTTAATGTTCTGATCCTGGAGGATATTCAATAGTTTCTTAATTGAAGGATACTCCTCTTTCGAATCTCCCTTAATACTGACACGCATATCAACATTGTTTAGCTCTTTTGTAGCGTAGCGGGCTGATATTATCCAATCATGCAATTCAGATGGACGTATACCTACTGAATCAGTAGGCACACCAGGTTGAAGTCCGGGTTTACTCCGATCATCTCCCTTCATCATAATAATTTGCTTTAAATTACCAATTGGAACACCAAAGCTTTCTATAAGTGAAAAACGAGTTTTTTCTTCTTCTGTAAACTGTATTTGGTACTTTTCGCCCATCAATTCAAGAGTCCGTTTGCGTATAGGTTGTCCCGGTACTCCAAAAAATACTTTACCCTTTTGACCAATAGTCAATGTCGCTATGTCCAAATCCGGAAGCTTAAACTTTACAGTCGATGCTGGAGTATCAACCGGAAGAGGTTCAGGCTGACGGGCTGTTGCTGTTAGGATAAAGAAGGTAAGCAACAAAAACGCCACATCACACATTGCTGTCATGTCGATAGCTGTACTCTTTCTGGCAACTTTAATTCTAGGCATTGCTTATTTTTTAATTATTTAACTATTCACTATAGCGTTGAAAATATTCCGGATTTTCTATAAAACCCGGAATAAATTTTCAACAAAATTATTTATGAGTACTTGCATATGTTTGAACGATAGAGAAACCAGCCTCATCGATAGCATATGTCAATTTATCAATCTTAGAAGTAAATAGGTTGTACATGATGATCGCTAAGGCTGAAGTTGCAATACCTGTAGCAGTATTGATCAATGCTTCAGAGATACCGTTCGCTAGAGCAGCCTGATCCGGAGAACCTGCAGTTGATAAAGCCGCGAAGGCCTTGATCATACCCGTTACAGTTCCTAATAGTCCCATCAAAGTACCAATGGATACCAAAGTAGCAATAACTGTTAAGTTTTGTTCTAACATTGGCATCTCCAAAGCAGTAGCTTCTTCGATATCCTTCTGTATTGCAAGACATTTTTGCTCAGTATCCATCTTTGGTTCAACTTCCATTTCTTTGTATTTCTTCAATCCAGATTTGATAACGTTTGCAACTGAACCTTCTTGCTTATCACATTCTGATATAGCAGAATCAATATTACCAGCACCGATAAAACCTTGAATCTTTTTTACAAATTGGTCTACATTACCTTTACCAGGAGCTTTGCTAATGACAAAGAAACGCTCGAATGAAAATACTATAACCATAAGGAATAAACCCATAAGAACTGGTACAACAAGTCCCCCTTTGTAAACCATTCCAAAATAGTTACCTGGTAGTGGATGACCATTTTCTGGATCTCCACCCTCAAAATTAGAAGGATCTCCCATTACGAATTTCCATAATAGAACTCCGACAAAAATACACATCACAATAGACAGACTTGCAAAAATGTTTGAACCAGAGCTACTCTCTTTCTTAGCTGTTGTTGGTTTTGGTGCGTTCGCCATTTTTTTTAAATTTTAGTTTTAGTTGTTGATTAGAAAATATAAGTTAATTGTTTTTTGTTTGGTACTATTTTATAAATATTAAGTTTTGATCATTTTTAACAAAATCCTTTTTTTTTCTCCCCATTGATTCGGGATAACAAAAATATAATTTTCGAGTTAATAAAAAATTTTTTGTGAATTTATTAATTCTATATGTTCAAT
>JAURKO010000245.1 GCA_030831705.1 Daejeonella sp.
GGGGTTTATGGTGGTGCAGTTGCAAATCCGGCTACGATATTGGCTAAGTTGATTGCTTCGATGCACGACGAAAATAATCACATTACAATTCCGGGGTTTTATGATGATGTAATCGAGTTAACTGAAAAAGAAAGGGAGATGCTCAATAGGGCACCTTATAATGAGGCAGAGTATAAATTCGATTTGAAAGTAGATGATTTGTGGGGCGAAAAAGGATATACTACTGTGGAACGAACCGGTACCCGTCCAACATTAGAAGTTAATGGTATTTGGGGTGGATATATTGGAGAAGGAGCAAAAACGGTTCTGCCTTCCAAAGCATTTGCAAAGATTTCTATGCGTCTGGTTCCAAACCAGCAATCTGATAAGGTTACCAAGCTTTTTAAAGATTATTTTGAAAGTATTGCACCCAAAAGTGTAAAAGTAAAAGTTACGCCACATCATGGAGGTGAGCCTGTAGTAACTCCCACTGATAGTATAGCGTACAAAGCGGCGCAAAGAGCAATTCTTGAATCTTTCGGGAAGGAACCAATTCCAACCAGAGGTGGAGGAAGTATTCCGATTGTAGCTTTGTTCGAAAAGGAATTGGGTATAAAAACTGTTTTAATGGGTTTCGGTTTGGATAGTGATAACCTTCATTCACCGAACGAAAAATTTGATATTGCAAACTTCTACAAGGGAATTGAAACTATTCCACTTTTTCACAAATACTTTGCTGAACTCAGTAAGTAATTAAAGGATGATCCATAAACAACGAAGGCCGGAATTTTCTGGCCTTTATTGTTTAAGCTGAGTTCTTGCCGGAACTACCCCGGAGGAAAGGACTGAAAGAACCCATAAAACGCAGGTATTGATTTTCAAAATCAAATCATTACGGCTCCTTTGCCTTAAATGGACAATTATAACCCTGTTTTTTACTCCTCCCTATATCGATTCTGTTTAATTAAATACGCCACATTTCGCAGGTTTTCAAAAAATCTTCATCTGCATCGGCTCCTATTCCAGGAGCATCTGGAATGTCCAGAAAAAATCCATCATAAGTGAGTCCGCCATTAACCGGATCAACAAGGTGCCCCAGCAGGCAGGTATCCAGATCGAAATATTTTATACCCGGGCAAGCATAGGCAAAATGCAAATTGGCACTCAGGGCAATTCTGCTTTCAAGCATACTTCCGATCATGCATGGAATCTGCGAATCATAAGCAATTTGATGTATTTTAAGTCCTTCATTAATGCCGCCAGACTTAGCAAATTTGATGTTGATATAATCACATGATGCCGAATTTATCAGTCTTCTTGCATCGTGATGATTGTAGCAACTCTCATCAGCCATGATTTTAATATTTGTTTTTTGTTTTAGCTCGGGCAATCTGTCATCATACCAGGTACGCATGGGTTGTTCACAGAATTCTATATTTAGGTTTAGCATTCCATCTAAACATTTTATAGCATCATTGAAACTCCAGCCCTGATTTGCGTCTATTCTGAGAATTATTTTGTCTCCAACTGTTTTTCTTATTTCTCTAATTCGTTGCAGATCCATGTCGGGGTCTTTACCTAATTTTATTTTGAGGATCGTGGCGCCTTGTTGTTGATACTTCAATGCGGTTTCAGCCATTTCTTCTGGCTTAGCTATCCCAATGGTCATGTCAGTTTCAATCGCTCTTTTTTCTCCGCCAAGGAATCTGTAAAGTGGCAGACCTTCTTTTTTTGCCGCAATATCATATAGTGCCATATCAAATGCACTTTTTATTGTTGAATTGAGAGCAGTGAAATTATGAAGGTCTTGAAGTAGTGATGGTATATCCAGAGGATTTTTTCCTTTAATTAAACCGGCAAAATCTTTAGCCATTTCAAGGCAGGTTTCCTGGGTTTCACCAACAATCATTGGGAAAGCCGAGCACTCACCAACCCCGTAATGATCTTCGTCGGTATGAATTCTAATAAAAACATTTTGTGCAAAATCCATAGTGCCGGTTGCAATGGTAAAAGGCTCCATGGGAATACTAAATCTATAAATATCTGTATGAGTAATTTTCATGGTGAAATTTAAGGCTTTATGTTTGATGTGAAAGATATTTCTTCAAATTCAGAATTCAAATAAATGGTTTGGCATCTTTAATTAAGTTTAAACATCAACAAGTCATTATAATAAAAGACATCTTCATTTGAATATGCCTTTCTTATTTTTACATGATAATTCATAATATGTCGAATAGATTAAAAAGTCAAAGTTCTCCTTATTTACTTCAGCATGCAGAAAATCCTGTTGATTGGTTTCCATGGTGTGATGAAGCACTGGAAAAGGCAAAGGTGGATAATAAGTTAATCCTGGTGAGTATAGGATATTCTGCCTGTCATTGGTGTCATGTTATGGAACATGAGAGTTTTGAAGATTCAGAGGTTGCTGAAATTATGAACAGGCACTTTGTATGTATCAAGGTTGATCGTGAGGTCCGTCCTGACATCGATCAGATTTACATGAGTGCTGTGCAGTTAATGACTGGAAGTGGAGGATGGCCTCTTAATTGTTTTTGTTTGCCTGATCAGCGACCAATATATGGTGGTACTTATTTTAGGAAGAATGATTGGAAAAGTTTACTTCATAATCTTGCAAATTTTTGGAGAGAAAAGCCGGATGAGGCAGTAGCCTATGCGGTCAGGTTAACGGAGGGTGTTAATCAAACAGAGCAACTTATACCAGTTAATGGCGATATAGCATTCAATAAAAGTGATCTGGAGGCAATTTTCAATAATTGGAAGCGGACGTTTGATTTAGTTGATGGTGGATACAACAGGGCTCCAAAATTTCCATTGCCTAACAATTGGCAGTTTATGTTGAGGTATGCACATTTAATGCAAGATGATGCAGCCCATGTAGCAGTGAGGATTACGCTTCAAAAAATGGCATTTGGGGGCATTTATGATCAGATTGGCGGGGGATTTGCTCGGTACTCGGTTGATGGGAAATGGCATGTTCCGCATTTTGAAAAAATGCTCTATGATAATGCCCAGTTAATTTCACTTTACTCAGAGGCATATCAATATACTCCTGATCCGATTTATAAGAATATAGTATATCAA
>JAURKO010000246.1 GCA_030831705.1 Daejeonella sp.
AATTTCCCGCAAAAAAATAGGGCAGAACACGGGGCTGGTATAAGCGAAGAGAAACAGACCCTGCTTTCTAAAAGGAGAGAAAAACTTCAGTCTAAACGTAGTCCAGCAAGATTTTATATCGAACTCAAGTTAATTTGCGCAGTTGAAAAGTAAATGCATCTTATTAGATTAACAAATACTTTTTGTTAATTAAGTATTTTTGAAATGCTGTTCTTATTGACATGATTTATTATAAAGCTAAATTTTCTTGAATCTATAATAGTTAAACGAAAAGAGAATAATGTACTCATTACCAAATATCCTACCATGATAAAAAACCTGAGCCTTACTCTTGTATTTTTTTTAATAACTGCCATGACCATCGAGTTATCGGCGCAAAATAAACCTGATATTTTTTAAGCAATCACACATTTACGATGGAAAATAATTTGATTGGTATAGTCAGTTTTAATGGATCGATAGCTAATTCAAACTAAAGGGTTCCAATGCCGCGAGCGCTAGAAAATAATGGGATAAAAACACTCAAACAGCTTTCTCAATATCGTGAACAGGAGGTTTTAAAATTTCTTGGTATTGGACCCCCGCTTCATTGCCCAAATTAAAGGGGGCTCTCAGGTCTGAAAACTTATCTTTAAAGCCCTGAATTTCGAAAAAAATTATCAGCTATAATCTCAATATCATATTTCATTATTATCTTTCGAGGTTAAATAGAATTAGGAAATGATTTTCACATTCAAATTTTCAAACACGTTGTATAAAACTCTTGCTATAATTTTCTGTATTGGATTTTCAAAAATACTTTACGGACAGTCGGTTATTCAGCCAGGCCTGAATGATCTCTCATTCTTTAAAAAATCTTCTAAAACCTGGCAGATTGTTGGTAGTGTTCAGGCAGATCTTAATAAAGCGAACACACTTTACTTCACAAAGGGATCCGGAGTTCTGCTTAATCTGCCAGATAAAAAGCAGAAAGGTGAAGATTTGTATAGTATTACAGATCACGGTGATCTAGATCTGGAGATTGAATATCTGATGGCTACAGAGTCAAACTCAGGAATTTATCTTCAGGGTCGGTATGAAATTCAGCTGCTTGACTCCTGGGGTGCTACCGCCATCAGATCTGGAAGTAATGGCGGAATTTATGAGCGCTGGAACGAATCTAAACCCAATGGTCAGAAAGGTTACATGGGATATGCACCAAGGCAAAATGCAAGTCGTGCCCCTGGTTTATGGCAGAAGCTCAAGATTTCATTTCAGGCTCCGCGCTTTGATTCAAATGGGAAAAAGACAGCTAATGCAGTAATGCTGAAAGTAGAGCTTAATGGGGTACTTATTCATGATAATGTAGAATTATCCGGACCAACCCGGGGAGCGATGGCTGAAAGCGAGGTTACAGCAGGTCCTTTGCGTATTCAGGGCGACCATGGTGCTGTGGCATTTCGTAACATGAAGATTAGCAGATTTGATGGTGGAAGGCCGGCTGAGGCAGTTGCGACAAATGTAAATACAGTCAACCCGATTCATATTGAGCCTACCGAGAATTATATCTTAAGAAGTTTTATGGATATGCCGGGATCTCCAAGAGTAGTTCATGCGGTATCTGTTGGAAGTCCTGGGAAAGTTCATTATACCTACGACATGGATAATGCAGCAATTATACAGGTATGGCGAGGTGGATTTCTGAATGCAACTCCAATGTGGCATGATCGCGGTGATGGATCCTCAAGGCCATTGGGAATGGTACAGCGATTTGGGAAACCGGTACAGACACTATCAAGGCTTACAAACGATCAGACAGCCTGGAGTACTGACACTTCCGGAACAGGATATCGCCCTAAAGGCTATGTGCTCGATGCAGAGGGAAGACCAACATTTAACTATTTAATTTACGGAATTACTGTAATGATGCTGTTAAGTTATTGGAAAAGGGACAGGGAATCAACAGGCAGATTAGTCTTTCAGAAAGCCCTTCAAGTATGTATTTCCGGCTGGCCGAGGCAGCAAGTATTATTGAAGTATCCCAGGGTCTTTATCTCGTGGATGATCAATCGTATTTCCTACGCCTTGAAAATACGAACGGTGCAAAGGCCATTATACGAGATCAAAATGGCCGAAAGGAATTAATCATACCGGCAGCTCAAAGTCTAAGCTATTCAATTTTATTCTGATCCAAATATGATACACCTAAAAAAAATATATCACTCTATTCTTCTCATAGCCATTATTGCTAATAGTATTTCTGCCAATGGGCAGGAAACTCCAAAGGAAGAAGATTTTTTTAAGATAATGAAGGTTGCCACACCAGAAGGAAATATCCTTGAGGTTGGCGGACTTGTAAGTATGCCAAATGGGGATCTTGCTGTTTCAACCCGACGTGGAGATATTTTCATTGTTGAGAATCCAACAAGTAGCAGACCATATTTCAGAAAGTTTGCATCAGGAATGCATGAGGTTTTGGGCTTGGCCTATAAGGATGGTGCTTTGTATTGTGCACAGCGCGGTGAGCTGACTAAATTAGTTGATACCAATATGGATGGCAAGGCCGATGTCTATGAAACCGTCTACTCCTGGCCTTTATCAGGTCATTATCATGAATATAGTTTCGGACCAAAGATTGCTCCCGATGGATCATTTTTTGTTACCGGAAATGTTGCTTTTGGAAGCGAGGAATGGTGGCGAGGCGAAAGCCGTGTGCCATGGAGAGGATGGGCAATGCGTATTACTGAAGATGGAAAAATGCAGCCATGGGCAACTGGAATGCGTTCTCCGGCCGGACTTGGTTTTTTAGATAATGAACTTTTTTATACTGATAATCAGGGTGACTGGATGGGCTCAGGTGCATTATGGAATATGGAGAAAGGTGATTTTATGGGACATCCTGCAGGTTTAGCCTGGACCGGCCGTCCTGAATCTCCTGTTAAATTGACCGAAGCACAATTTAATTCAAAGATAGATCCTCGTAAAACTAAAAATGATAAGGGACGTTATATCAAGCCCGAAAACATTGTCAATGAGAATTTCAAAACTCTTTTTGATATGAAGTCGGAATTTCCTGAACTACGCTTGCCTGCGGTATGGCTTCCTTATGGAATTCTGGGAATTTCAACCTCCGAGCCAATCACTATTCCAAAGGGTCACTTCGGACCATTTGAAGGACAAATTTTAGTTGGTGATCAGGGTATGAGCATGTTGTCGAGGGTATTTATGGAAAAAGTTAACGGTGAATATCAGGGCGCATCTTTTGTATTCAGAACAGGTTTCAGATCAGGGGTAATGCGGATGTCATGGGCAAGGGATGGTTCTCTGTTTATAGGTGAAACTAACAGGGGCTGGGGTTCTGCAGGTGAAGCAAATGAGGGTCTGGAAAGACTGGTTTGGAATAATAAAATGCCTTTTGAAATGAAAGCGGTTAGAGCAATGCCTGATGGATTTGAAATTGAATTTACACAGCCGGTTGATCCCAAATCAGCAGAAGATCTGGCTTCCTACTCGGTTGAAAGTTATATTTACAAATACCAGCCCGTTTATGGAAGTCCGCCAGTAAATACCCAAAACCTCAAAATTAAAGGTGTAAAACTCTCTGCTGATGGATTGAAAGCAAGAATTGTCGTAGATAATCTTCGTAGATATTATGTTCACACGATAAAGCTTGATGGAATCCGCGAGCGGGATAATTTTTATTCTCTAGTTCATCCTACAGCTTATTATACCTTGAATAATATTCCGGAAGGGTCCAAATTAGCACTGTCTGAATTGAGCACTAAAAATTCATCTTTGATACCTGAAAAGCCACAGCAAAGTACTGGTTCGACTCAAAATGTGACAGCTTCTAATGCAGTGACAGCTGCTAAGCCAGCCCAATCCGAGAAGGTGCCAACATTCAATGATGTCAAAGCAATGATGGCATCCTATACTTGTTTATCATGCCATAATCCGGATAGAAAATTGGTTGGACCTTCGTTCAAAGATATTGCCAAGCGTAAGTACAGCCCCGAAAAGATTTTGCAGCTCATTCATAATCCGCAGCCTGAGAATTGGCCTGAATACCCAACTCCAATGCCCCCAATGCCCCAGGTTAAAAAAGAAGATGGTTTGAAAATAGCTGCCTACATCAATTCGCTAAGATAATTTTTAAATTTTTTAAAAATTCATCTTGCCTTCATCTTAACGGTCAATCTTTGAGTATAATTTATCATTTAGTAAAAATTGAAAACAATGAAAACGTATACTCTATTTTTAATCGTATTTCTATTTTGTACCACAGCGTATTCTCAAACCGGAAGAGGAATGAGGCGAGGCGGACAAGCGGGATCAGGAAGAACTACCGGAACCCAAACAATAGGTGCGGAGGGTCAAAGAACAGGGCAAAGGCCTTCAGAAGGATCGGGAACCAGAGCACGCAAACAAGGAGGTGATTGTAATCCTGGGTCTAAGGGTAGAGGCATAGGTGCCAGAGGCACAACAGGGGATAGAACAAGAACTGGAAATGGAACCAGAATCAGCCAGCCAAGCATCCGAACAAATACTGGAGTTCGGAGCTTTTAAGGCTTCTGTCATATATATTGTCTTTATATTGAATGATCGTTTGTCTCTTATGAGGCAAACTTTCGTTATTTTTATACGAAATGAAATTAATAGCTGTTTATCGTACTATTTATCTGTTTGCCATCTGTAGCATGCTTCCGGCTATGCTATATGCCGTGGAGATCGAAATTAATGGTAGACCAGTCAGAATAAACACTCTTGAGAATATTCCTGTTATTTTCCAGGATTCTATTCCGATAAGGAGGGGAGGCGATAAAAAGGAACAGGATCGTCCTGCTGATGATAACAGACCAGGTGGAAACAGACCAGGTGATAATAAGCCAGGTGGAAACAGACCGGGTGATAATAAACCGGAGGATATTAGGCGGATACAGGAAATTAAAGCTGAAAATCAACGTGTTCGTCAGAAATCAGGGATAAAGCAAGTTCCACGTTCAATGCCCAAATTAAAGCCAAAGGCAGTTACAAACCGCGTCCCAATCAGAAGACCTCCAATGAGGATACCGAAGAAAGGAATTGGAGGTATTCATTTTTAAGGCTTCCATATTTTAAGTATGAAAAGAGGGCTTATTTTGTTTTTTAGCACTTTGCTTTTTGCAGTAAATACATTTGCCCAGCGTGATACAACACAGCAAGACAGCAAGCAGACGACTTTTACACTTGCAGGTATTTATGGAAATAATGCTAACTATTACGGACAAACGGCAGAACAAAAACTGCCATTCATACTTACTAACGCCTCCCTGCGATTAAAAAATGGCTTTTACTTTTCAGCAGGCACTTATAAATTAATTAACGCGGGTGGTCCCTTCATTTCAGTGCTTGATTTTTCTGCCGGATTTGAAGCTGATCTATCCAAAAATTTGAATGCAGCCTTTGGATATAGTCGTTCTGTTTTTGCTCAAAACTCCCCACTGCTAGGTGCTGCAAACGAAAATACCTTAAGTGCTACTTTGGCCTACGATCTGGATATATTTAAAACCAGTCTGAATACTTATTATGCTTTTGGTACACAGCGAGATTTATTTATGTCATTCAGCACGTCGAAAGCTTTAAATCTGGGAAGTCTGTTCAATAAAAATGATTTTATTTCTTTTGAACCGGGGTTAGAGCTGGTGGCAGGCACACTGCACTATCTGGAAGAATATATTGTTAGGCGCGACAGACCTCTTAATCTATTGCCAAATAACTCCAGGTTCATAAACCGCGAACAAAATTATCTAATAACAAGGGATGTTAGCAGCTTTGATATGATCTCGTATAACATGAATATTTTGTTGGGTTATAACCGAAGCAATTATCTGATCGAGACCGGCTGGCAGGTTTCAGTTTTAGGGAATAATGTTACGGAGTCTAAGCAAAGAGCACGGTCATTTTTTAATTTAAGTTTATATTACCAATTCTGATTTGAAAGTATTACTGATCGAAGACGAAAAAACGCTTGCTTACGAAGTTGAAGCGTTTCTTAAAAAGGCATTTTATATCTGCGATCTTGCACATAATGCACGCAAGGGACTGGAAATGCTTGGAGTTAACCCTTATGACTTTGTTTTACTGGATCTTGGCTTGCCAGACCTCGACGGGTTAAAGGTTTTACAGGAAGCAAAAAAGCTAAATCCTGATGCTGCATATATTATTCTTACTGCAAGGGGAAACATCGAAGATCGTATCGTTGGACTAGATCTGGGTGCCGATGATTATCTGCCTAAACCCTTTTCCCTGCTTGAATTGCAATCCAGAATGCAGGCAATATCCCGCAGAAAATTTAATTTAAATACACATGAGCTCGATCTGGGTGAGTTTAAGCTCGATCTTCAAAAGCGGATAGTCAGTCATTCAGGAAAAGAAATTGAACTGACCCGAAAGGAATTTGATTTGTTAAGTTATCTGCTCCTTCATAAAAATAGGGTGCTAACAAGGATGCAATTAAGTGAACATATATGGGGTACTTTTGCAGATGATGATTACGATTCTAATTATATTGATGTCCATATTAAGAATATCCGAAAAAAACTGAGTGCTTTCGGACCAGTAGAATGGCTTGAAACAGTTAGGGGTGTGGGTTATAAAATCAGGAAATAGTGAATTTAATAAGCAAGCTTACCCTTTTCATTACGCTTTCAAAGCTTGCTATCGTATTGCTTTTCATCCTAACCCTGCCCTATCTGATCGGTGGTATTGCCAGAACTTACACTGATTATTACCTCAGGCAGCAGCAGGAAAAGGTTCTTGATGTGGTGTCTAAAAATGGCGTTGAATCCTACCTTCAGGGTGAGGAAAGCTACGGTAGTTATACCATGCTGAAAGAAGAGTATATCTCTCTGGAACCCGTTGCGAAAGGATTTAGCATCGATACAATTTATACCGACGAACGGATCATAGAGCAGGATACTCTGAATTACAGAGTCTTGACCCATTCTTTTCCTGCCGATAGCGGCACTTATCTGATGGAAGTCGGGAAAACCATCGATACCATCGATCAGTATAACCGGCCTTTGCAGCGAATTGCAACTTATGTATTATTGGCTTTGATTTTGATCACTCTGGTTGTGGATCTGTTTTATACACGCTACCTCCTTCGTCCATTGGGTAAGATCATCAATACTAAAATTAAAAATAGGAAATTCCCATTTAATGAGAATTCCGTCCCAGTTCAAACCACTACTACTGATTTTCAGTCTCTGGACACGTCACTTATCAGTCTTATGGAGCAAATTCATGAAGCATTTGAAAAGGAAAGAGAATTTACTGCTAATGCATCTCATGAATTAATGACTCCAATAGGCATACTTCAAAATAAGATAGAAAACCTGATGGTTGAGCCGGAAGTAACAGAACTGGTTCAATTACGCCTGATTGGTATGCAAACTACCCTTAACCGGCTCAAACGAATTGTTCATTCTTTATTGCTGATTTCAAGAATTGAAAATGAACAGTTCAGCAAAAAGGAATTTGTAAGGGTAGCCGAGTTATTCGATGATGTTTTGGATGAGATCAATCACAGATTGAGCGAAAGGGAAATTAGTCTGGAGACAAATCTTTCAAAAAATTTGGAACTGGTTAATGTTAACCGTGATCTTTTGTTCCAGTTGCTTTACAACTTGATGAACAATGCCATTAGATATAATAAGGCGAATGGTAGTATCCGAATCTGGGATCAGGTAAATCCCGATGGATCGTATGAAGTTGGTATCAGCGATACCGGTATAGGCATTCCGGAAGACGAACTTGCAACCATATTTAACCGTTTTAAGAAGGCAAATCAATCGGAAGAATCGGCAGGTTATGGACTGGGACTATCGATTGTAAAAAGTATTGCCGACTATCACAAGATCACTATTGGGATCATTTCTGAAGTTTCTGTGGGAACAACGTTTACGATTCTATTTCCAGCGGAACTGGTTGATATAGGAGAATAAGTAATTGAGGCACAATAACTATCGGACCAATAGTTGTTGGTTGTATAGTTGGAAGGTTGAATAACAAGGTTAAAATTTTTCAGAAATAATTTTTGAAAGCAAAACCTGTGTTTTATAGCCTGGTGCAGCCCTTTCCTCCAGGGTAGTTCCGGCAAGAAATCTTGCTCTATTTTTATATTATGTATAGCCGGAAGCTACCTCCTCCGGCAAGGTTTATTTTACTTTCCTACCTCAATATTCGAATTTTTTTCAAAGAATTGTAACCAATCCTGTTTTTTTTCGTCTTATATAAAGATTGTTTAATAGATAGAGTCTTGAACATTCAAATTTGAATGAACATGCTTTAAACAAAAATGTTGATTGGTTTACATGGCTCCGAGGGATCGGAGCCATTTGTTTTTACAAAAGATCTTTTAATATCACCCAAACATTCTCAGCAAGTATTTTATGACCTTCGGGTGTGGGATGAATGCCATCACTTTGATTCAGTTCTGGAACGCCGCCAACCTTTTCGAGCAGGAATGGTACCAATGCCATATTGTTTTTCTTAGCGAGATCCGGAAAAATGACCCTGAATTCTGAGGCGTATTTGCTGCCCATATTTGGTGGCACTTCCATTCCAGTCATCACTAGTTTTGCATCCGGATACTTTGCCTTAACCTGATCAATGATACTCTGTAGATTCTTGCGGGTTTCAGTAAGGGGAATTCCTCTTAAGCCATCATTTGCACCCAGCTCAAGTATAAACACATCGACTTTTTGTTTAAGTAACCAATTGATACGCTCTTTTCCCGCGGCAGTTGTTTCACCGCTTAATCCGGCATTGATCACTTCATAAGGCAGATTTAATGAATCAATTTTATTTCCGATAAGTGCTGGAAAGGCTTCATCAGGTTCCACACCGAGTCCGGCAGTAAGACTATTTCCGAAT
Source organism: Daejeonella sp. (assembly GCA_030831705.1). Taxonomy (GTDB): domain Bacteria; phylum Bacteroidota; class Bacteroidia; order Sphingobacteriales; family Sphingobacteriaceae; genus Daejeonella. The sequence goes on from JAURKO010000246.1 coordinate 8,896, forward strand.
ACAAGAATACTTTTTTTTGCGTCCACACTTGACACCTTCAGGCTATCAGTAGAGGCAGTATCTGCTTTTTTATTTTCTTCGTTTCCGCAAGCACTTAGAAGGGCGAAAATGAACAGAATACCATATAGTTTGATTTTGAGCATAATCTTTGAAATTGGGAAACCGAAAATACAGATTTAGGATGATTTAGACCCGATAACTATCGGGTCGCCATGCTGGATGTGACTGACGAAATCGACTTTCTTTATGCCCAGGTGATTTCGCAAGTCGGGAAATTCAGACTTACGAATTTACATAGGCGTCATGCAATATAAATTCGTAAGTCACTATCCGACTAGCTTTAAACTTTTGGCTTTTAGCTTTTAGCTTTCACCTTTTAGCTTTAAGCTTTCTGCTTTTAGCTTTCTGCTACAAATCAGCGGACTTGTTTAATTCTTTTTTTCTAAACATTCTTGAACGGTCAAAATAGGTATCCAGAAGTTCAATATCGAATTCTTTAACCATCTGCAGGGCACTAATGGATTTATCTTCACTAGTAATCATTATTGAGCCCACTTTTCCGGGATCATGAATGCTCACTGAATCCCCATATTTCGCCTTTAGCTTCTTAAGTTTATCCCAGTTATAATCCAGATGTGCCAGTTCATAATCCAAGTTAATGGTGGCGAGGGTATAATTGAAGTAATTGGTGCTAGTTGCGATAATCTCTCCCAGGGGATTAAGAACTTCAGATGGCAATTGTACAACTCCAATGGCACTTACAAAATAAGATCGGCAGGAATAAGCCCATATGCCTTGCATCAAACCGCCATGGTAAACTGAGGAAAAGAGTATGATATCAGGCTGTTGTTGTATATATTTCTCACGCAATTCATCATAATTCAAATCAAAACAAATAGCCATTCCAACCGTTCCGAAATCACATTGAAAAATTTGGCTTTGATCACCCGGGACAACTCCCTGCTCCATTTCAGGAATAGTTGGAAAGTTCTTATGATAAGTCCCTGCTATTTTTCCGGCCCTGTCCAGTAAAATCAGGGAGTTGCGAAGACCTTTATCAGCAATATGTAATGATCCATATGCGATATAGCAATTATTCTCCCTGGCTATTTTGGCAAAAAAGTCTGAAAGTTTGTTTTTCTTTGCTTCGACATAAATTTTTTGCTCTGAAGTACTCAAGCCGTTCGGCACATCACAAATTTCGGGCAATACAATCAAATCCAGTTTAGACTTAAGCACCTGATTGAGCTGGCCCTGCCAAAAACTAATCATCTGTTCCACTAAAGCCTCCGGCGACTGATTTTTATTGATGTTAGGGGAAGCCCCAATCGTTGCGATTCTTACTGGTTTAGATGCCTGCGCCATTGGTATCAAAAATATAAACAGCAAGAGGCTGACGATGGTGAACTTTGAATGGTTTTTCATGTGATTGGTTTTCATAGTAAATTTATTTTGCCCTATTTACAAATCCAGTTTTTCAAATTAATGCAGGAATAATTCAGGATTTGTAATACAATATACGCCTTTAGGTGGAGAATGGAAATTGAAAATGGCTTGTTAATTTGTTTTTCTCCAGCTTGGTCCTACATTGTAATATTTTGGATTGTGCATGGATGCGTTTACGAACAACGCTAAAATTTTTTAAAAAAACGCCCATCTAAAATCATATCTCCATAATTGTAAATTATATGTTTGTAACATCCTCCAGCCCTTATCATCCAATAAAATGAGAAGATTTTTACAAAGAAGGTCTGTCTAAGACTTTCACTTTGTGTATTTTGTGAGGATTGATAAAATCATTAATAAATAATCAAACAGCTTGGACATTATACTGAATATTCAGAATTTGAGTAAAACTTATCAAAGCGGTGGCCGCACGCTTACCGTTTTGGATGATATTAGTTTTGCAATAGAGGCGGGCTCGACTATGTCGATCGTCGGACCTTCGGGAAGTGGTAAAACAACGCTCCTTGGTTTATGTGCAGGACTCGACCGCTCGACTTCGGGTATCGTGGAGCTGAATCATATTCGCTTGGATAATCTTAACGAGGATCAGCGGGCTCAGGTTAGGAATCAGTATGTAGGTTTTATTTTTCAGAATTTCCAGCTATTGCCAACTTTGACAGCTCTGGAAAATGTAATGGTTCCGCTGGAGCTTAGAGGAGAGAAAAATATCCGTCCGCGGGCATTGGAATTGCTTGATAAAGTGGGCCTAGCTGATCGTGGGCATCATTACCCAACGCAGTTATCCGGGGGAGAACAGCAGCGGGTTTCATTAGCAAGGGCTTTTTCAAATTCTCCAAAGATCTTATTTGCCGATGAACCAACAGGGAATTTGGATGCGGAAACGAGTGAAAAGGTCGTAAAATTAATCTTTGATCTGAACAAAGAGGCTGGAACAACCCTGGTTTTGGTTACGCATGATCTTGAAATGGCTTCCAAAACACAAAGAATCATTCGTATCAAAGGTGGCTCCCTGGTTTCGGATGTGGAGACTAAGATTGAAAACCCTGAAAGGCCGGATCATGTCGGAGCTTAATGACCCTGTAACAGTGGAGCATAATGCGTCCCTTAATTTCAAATGGCTCCTGCTTATGGCCTGGCGGGATAGCAGGCGTAACCGCTCGCGCTTATTTCTGTTCATTTCTTCGATCATCCTTGGAATTGCCGCATTGGTTGCCATCTATTCTTTTGAATACAACCTCCGGAATGATATTGACTCCCAGGCAAAGAGTCTGCTGGGCGCTGATCTGATCATTGAGACCAATAAAACCGTCAAGGAAGAATCCCTTCCAATGCTCCAATCCCTGGGGACTGAGCGTTCAGAAGAGCGGACTTTCGCTTCCATGATCTATTTCCAGAAAAATGGGGGCACCCGCTTGGTTAATGTCAGGGCTTTATCTGGAGATTTTCCATATTACGGAGATATAGAAACTACACCAAAAACTGCCAGTCGCAGTTTCAGACTCGGCAAGCAGGCATTGGTTGATAAAACGCTGATGCTTCAGTATGATGCTAAACCGGGTGATTCCATTAAAGTAGGTGAGGTTATTTTTGAGATTGCGGGGGTTTTGAACAAAGCTCCGGGACAGACGGGTTTTACTGCTGCAGTAGCGCCAATTGTTTTTATTCCGCTTTCTTATCTCCAAGAAACCGGACTTTCACAAAAAGGAAGCCGCATCACCTATAATTTTTATTACAAGTTTTCTCCCGAAACTAATGTAAATAAACTGGCCAAGCGCCTTGAGCCGCAGCTCGAAAAAGCAGAGCTGGATTATGAAACGATTGAATCCCGGAAGGAAAATACAGGTCGTTCTTTTGAAGATTTGACCGAATTTCTCGCTCTTGTGGGTTTTATTGCGCTATTATTGGGCTGTATCGGTGTGGCCAGTGCCATTCATATTTACATCCGTGAAAAGATCAATACCATTGCTGTTCTTCGTTGCCTGGGTGCCAGCTCAAGACAGGCATTTCTAATCTATTTAATACAGATTGTAGGTATTGGTCTGATTGGCTCCCTGATTGGTACTATTTTGGGAACTCTCATCCAGCAGTTTTTGCCGGTGGTTTTGAAAGATTTTTTACCGGTTGAAATCACGGTAGCAATTTCTTGGATGGCTGTCGGACAAGGTCTTTTACTCGGCTTGATCATTTCCATATTATTTGCCCTTCTGCCATTGGTTTCGGTCAGGAATATATCGCCTTTAAATACGCTCAGACTTTCGTTGGAGGAAACTTCCCTGTTTAAGGATCCAGTAAAATGGCTGGTGTATTTTATTATTGTACTCTTCATTTTTGGATTTACCTACCTGCAGATGGGGTCATTAAAGAAGACAGCTTTCTTCACTTCGGGCGTTCTTGCCGGATTTATTGCCCTTGCCGCTCTAGCATATGCGATGATGTGGCTTGCGCGACGTTATTTTCCTTCTTCCTGGTCTTATTTATGGCGACAGGGATTTGCGAATCTGTTCAGGCCCAATAATCAGACATTGATTCTAGTAGTTTCAATCGGTCTGGGGACTACCTTTATCTGTACACTTTTCTTTGTTCAGGATATTCTGATCAGTCGGGTTACCCGTTCTTCCAGCAAGAATCAACCGAATATGGTGCTCTTTGATATTCAGAGTAATCAGAAGCAGGCGGTGTCTGATTTGACAAAAAGTTTGAACTTACCTGTTTTGCAGGAAGTTCCGATTGTGAATATGCGGATGACCGAGATCAATGGTCGTAATGCAGCGAGTTATAAAAAGGATAGTGTGGCCCGGGGTGCAATGCGCGCACTCGAGCGGGAATACCGGGTTACTTACCGCGATAGCCTGAGTGATTCGGAAGAACTGATCGACGGAAAATGGATTGGCAAAGCTGAACCGGGTAAGCCGATTTATGTTTCCCTGGAGGATGGCTATGCAAAACGAATCGGAGTAAAAATTGGAGACGAGCTGACCTTTAATGTGCAGGGAGTTCCCTTAAAGGCACTGGTTGGAAGCACTCGAAAGGTAGACTGGAATCGGATACAGACAAATTTTATTCTGATTTTTCCAACAGGTGTTCTGGAGGATGCGCCACAGTTTCATGTGCTGCTTACTCAGGTACCTTCCAATGAATTGTCGGCGAAATATCAGCAGGCGGTTGTGAAAACTTTCCCTAATATTTCAATGATTGATCTCGGACTGGTATTGAGTGTATTGGATGAGATTTTCGATAAAATGGGATTTGTGATCCGTTTTATGGCTGCTTTCAGTATTATAACGGGTTTGATCGTTCTGATTGCCTCGGTGCTGATCAGTAAATACCAGCGGATCAGGGAGAGTGTTTTATTACGGACGATGGGCGCCAGTCGCAAGCAGATTCTAGCAATTACTGCACTAGAATATTTTTTCCTGGGTGCTTTGGCTGCCGGAGCAGGTATTGTTCTGTCGCTGATAGCAAGCTGGGGTTTGGCAAGATTCGTTTTTGAAATGACTTTTTCTCCGGAGCTGCTTCCGGTATTGATTCTATTTATGCTGATTACTTCATTAACAGTATTGGTAGGATTATTTAACAGCAGAGGGGTGTTGAACAGACCACCGCTGGAGGTATTGAGGAGCGAGGTTTAATTTAATTAAAGTTGACACTGGAGAATTAAAAAGTCCGTCATTTAGAAGGCGGCAACCTTCTTCAATACATTTTAAACGCTCGTATCAAGGAAGGTAGAAACCTATGAGTGGGGCAAAGAACGGTAATAAAATCGATCTAAATTTGGTAAATTTTATTCCTCCGTAAAAGCAATAATCGCTTTTCCAATCCTTTGAATAGTCTCCTCTTTTCCAAGAAGCACTGCAATATCAAAAACTCCCGGACCGAATTTGCCTCCAACCAGCATTACCCTGAATGGCAACATCAGCTCTCCCGGTTTAAGGTCCTTTTCTTCTGCCAAAGTTTTAAAAACAGTTTCTAAATTTAAAGCCTCCCACTCTTTTCTTCCTTCCCAGGTTTTAATCAGCTCCTTGAAATATTCGGTTTTGGCATCGCTCCATTTAGGCTTAACCGCATTCAGGTCATAAACTGCAGGTTGCTCAAAGAAGAATGAGGCCTGATCCCAAAAATCCTGAAGAAAGGTCATGCGCTCTTTGACAGTTTCAAGAACTTTATCGAAATACTCATTATCCTGAACATGGATGTCCTTTGCTTTCAGTATTTCCAGTACCTGGTTCTTGATACCTGATACTTGATTCTTTTTAATATACTCATGATTAAACCACTTCGCTTTCTCAAAATCAAATTTTGCGCCGGCTTTACTTACCCGTTCAATACTGAATTTCTCAATCAGTTCTTCCATACTGAAGATCTCCTGCTCGGTTCCATCATTCCAGCCCAAAAGAGCCAGCATATTCACAAATGCTTCGGGCAGGTATCCCATTTCACGGAATCCTCTCGTAATTTCTTCGCTTTTCGGGTCTTTCCAGTTCATTGCATAGACCGGGAAACCAAGTCGGTCGCCATCACGCTTACTTAATTTACCATTTCCATCAGGTTTGAGGATCAATGGAAGATGTACCCAATGCGGCATATCTGCTTTCCATCCCAGATATTCCCAAAGTAGAATATGAACCGGTGCTGAAGGGAGCCATTCTTCGCCACGAAAGGCATGGCTTATTTTCATCAGATAATCATCCACAACTACCGCAAGGTGATAAGTAGGCATACCGTCAGCCTTTAAAAGTACTTTATCATCTACAAGATTGGTATCAAAGCTGACATCCCCGCGAATCATATCGTAAAAATGAACCGTATCGTCTACCGGTACCTTGATTCGGATAACATAAGGTACTTCCTGTTCCAAAAGCGCCTGTGTTTCTTCCTGAGACAGGTTTAATGAGTTTCGCAGATCATCACGGTTTTCATGGCCATAACGAAAGTTTGGAAATTTTTGTCGTTGCTCATCCAGTTCAGCCGGTGTATCAAATGCATAATAGGCATAACCATCATGTACAAGTTGTTCTGCATATTTCCGGTAGTTGTCTTTCCGCTCACTCTGACGATATGGAGCATATGGTCCACCATTTTGAGGGCCTTCATCGGGATTTAATCCGCACCAGGCCAGACAATCCAGTATGTATTGTTCTGCCCCCTCTACGTATCGGCTTTGATCGGTATCTTCTATTCTAAGTATAAAATCCCCGCCATGTTTACGGGCAAAAAGGTAATTAAATAATACAGTTCTTACTCCCCCAAGATGTAATCCTCCTGTAGGGCTGGGTGCAAATCGTACTCTAACTTTTTTAGTGATATCAGGCATGGGGCAAAGATAGGGAATAGTTGAGAATTGAGAGTTGACAGTTGACAATTGACAGTTGACAATTGACAGTTGACAATTGAGAGTTATCGGGTTGACAATGGATTTTCAATGAACCACTACATTCCTAACAACCAACAACTAACCAACTAAATTCCTACCTTTCAATTTCCTTTTGTAATTTGCTTACCGATATGAACCAATACGAATGGAAACGCCGCTGGAAGTTTATTTTACTTGCTTTTGCAGTGGTTATTGCCGGCGCCTCACTGTGGTATACCGATTATCTGGTCAGGAATATATCAATAGCAGAGCGTACCAGGGCCGAGTTATGGGCTAAAAGCACCCGTAATATTGTAGCCATGCCCGACGTGAATGATGAGTATATCACTTTCATTTATAGTATGAGAGACAGTTTGACGGTGCCTGCAATTGTGGTTGATTCAGCAGAGAATATTGTCATGTGGCGCGGACTTGATAATACTAAAACAAATTTTGAGTTGGATTCGGATACGACCAAGAAATATGATCCGAAATATTTCAGGAGGGAGTTAAAGGAGATGAAATCCCAGCATCCCCAACCGATCGTGCTTGACCTCAATACCATGGGTAACCAGCGATGGTATGTTTACTATAAAGACTCCGTGCTTTTAACTCAACTCCGAGCATTTCCTTATATCCAATTATCGGTGATCGCTATATTTTTACTCATTGCCTATGCGGTTTTCAGCTCTGCAAAAAGATTGGAACAGGATCAGGTTTGGGTCGGACTTGCCAAAGAAACTGCCCATCAGCTGGGCACACCGATTTCTTCATTAATGGCCTGGACAGAATTGCTGAAATCAAGGTTTAACGTGCCGGATGATCCGCTGATTCTTGAGATGGAAAATGATGTTAAACGCCTCGAAATGGTGGCCGACAGGTTTTCGAAGATCGGATCCAAACCCATTTTACACAATCATGTGGTTTATGAGGTGGTTGAAGAGTTTGTTAATTATTTCAGAGTTAGGGTGAGTGATAAGATTGAATTTATTCTGAGTGGGGATAAGCAGGTTGAAGCCTTGATCAACGTTCCTTTATTCGACTGGGTAATAGAGAATATCCTAAAAAATGCTGTAAATGCCATTGAAGGAGCCGGCAGCATTAAAGTTGAGATCAGAGAAAACCTGGTCAAGGAGCAGGTATTTATTGATATTTCTGATACTGGTGGAGGCATACCGCGACTAAAATTTGAAGCGGTCTTTCAACCCGGCTACACCACCCGAAAACGTGGCTGGGGCCTGGGTCTCTCACTCACCAAACGGATTGTCGAAAATTATCACCAGGGAAGTGTATTTGTCAAAGAATCTGAAATAGGTAAAGGCACAACCTTCCGGATTGTTTTAAATAGTAATATGACTTATGTACCGACCACAAGCTGATGAATTCCCTGTTTTTTACAAGGGATATATTGATACTGTAAAGGATGATGTACTGGCTGAGCTGGACCATCAGATCGAATCTTTCACCACTTTATTGAATGAAATACCTTCAGAAAAATCCGGTTTTGCCTATGCTGAAGGGAAATGGACAATAGTAGAACTTCTTGGCCATATTTTGGATACAGAAAGAATTATGGCCTACAGAGCCTTGCGGATTGCCCGAAATGACTCAACTCCTTTGCCTGGTTTTGATGAAAATGACTATGTAGCCAATGCCCATTTTGCCGACAGAAGCCTCAGCAGCATGGCAGAAGAGTTTGAACATCTAAGAAAAGCCAATCTTTTTCTGATCAAAAGTTTTAATGAAACTGAGCTGGCACGTGTTGGAATTTCAAATGATAAACCAATTTCAGTAAAAGCACTCGTATTTATTATTGCAGGTCATTTAAATCATCACATCAGAATTCTCAAAGAAAGATATTTATGATCTGGTCAAGGGATTATACTGTAGAAGAGCTTAATGGCAGACCTAAAGGCCATATTGGAGATCTGATTGGAATTGAATTTACTGAAATTACAAACGATTCTATCTCTGCCCGGATGCCCGTCAATGAAAAAACGCATCAGCCTTATGGAATTCTCCACGGTGGAGCTTCTGTGGTTTTGGCCGAGTCGCTGGGAAGCGTGGCTTCAAACATGATCATTGATTCGAATAAGTATATCGGCGTGGGACTGGAAGTTAATGCCAATCATTTGAGGCCTGTTAAATCAGGCTTCGTAACCGGAATTTGTAAGCCGATCCATATTGGAGGTAAAACCCATGTCTGGGATATCAGGCTGTATGATGACAGGGGAAAAATGAATTGTGTGAGCAGGCTGACAGTGGCGATAATACCTAAAACATAAAAAATGGAGGCCGCTTTAAAGCCTCCATTTTCTGTTTCTTAAGCATTGTTCTCTTCTTTTGATTCCTTTTTTTCAATGACATGTGAAATCAAAAGTCCCAATCCGCCGAATATGGCAATCAAAGCGAAATAGATCGCCACATTAGCATCTTCATCCCTGTTTGGACGATCGAAGTTTAATACTGTATTATCCAGCAGGTAGGCCAAAAACAATCCGATACCGGCTCCCATCAATAGCAAGCCCCAGGTCAGGTTGATATACGACTTTCCTTTCGGCCGGCGTATTCCCGGATCCATACCGTTTTGAATCATTAACATATTCTCTTTGTTCCGCAGATAACGAATGCCGAAAATTGCAGCAAAAAGGCCAAGGCCAAGTAAAATGGGTACTAAAATTTCAACCATGATAATATTGTTTTAAGGGTTTTAAGTGTTTAATATTTTGCTGATCATCTGATCTGAAACCTATGACTACAGCTTTTTGAATCAGGTTACAGCAGGGTTGATTTTTTCTTATTTTAATCAGCTTTTGATGTATATGCTTAATGGAATTAGGTTCAATTGAATAGTTTTTAATGTTTTTGAAAGCAGGGTCTGTGCTTCTTCGCTCGCGATACTCCCGTGTTCTGCCGTAGTTTTTTGCCTCAGATTTAATACATATCATGAATTTCAGTATTGCAAAAAAGCTACAGCTGCCACCCGCGTTTAATTTCAAATGGCAGATGTCCTTTTGCCGGGTTGCTCCGTCGCTAGCGCACGCGTGTGCTTCTGTATTAATAATTCAAGGAACGCGCTGAATGCGCTCATCCAGTATCATTGTTTAAGAGTCGTGAGGTTCCAGCTTTCGCTGGAATGACAAATTTTTTTTTAATAAGGAGATTCCAGCCTTCGCTGGAATCGAAAGACGGAACCACATTATAAATGTTGTAGAGTTTCAACTCAATTTTTGTCTTCACATTTTTTGGCAGTGATATATTTTGGGAACTGGGAGTGTTCTTAACCGATTCCAGCGAAGGCTGGAATCTCCCCCTTCTCCCCCTACCAATGATGTCATTCCAGCGAAGGCTGGAACCTCATAGCAGATTCTGGTTAACGTTGTCTTTCTGAAAGAAACGAAACCAAGATAGGCTGCAAACTCAAAATTATTCCACAAGCAATATGAGAATCATGAAACCAAAACAATCTCTTAAATAATGACATTATACGTGCACAAGTAGCGTTTAATTTCAAATGGCAGATGTCCTTTTGCCGGGTTGCCCGCTCCCATGAAATACAGCTCCACGTAAAATAAACCTTGCCGGAGGAGGTAGCTTCCGGCTATTAATAAATTGATGTCGACCAGGATTTCATGCCGGAACTACCTCGGAGGAAAGGGCTGAACTGACCTATAAAACATAGGTATTGGTTTCAAAAAACAAATTATTGTGTCTTTCATACCTTATCTGACAAATTATAATCATAAAATTAGCTTTTTGATTTCATCTTAACTTTTCGTTTAATTAATATATTTTATTGTTTCTAACCTGTAACCTTTCCAATTCTTCAGGCGTCACATGGTTATTAATGCAAAACAAGTATTCAGATACAGAGCTGATTAATAAGGTGCTTGGTGGTGACAAGGCGGCCTATGCCGATCTTATGAAGCTTCACCAGCGTTTTGTGTTTACCTTGGCTTTGAGATTTACAAAGAACAGGGAAGATGCTGAAGAAATTGCTCAGGACTGCTTTGTAAAAGCTTATCGTTCTTTAAATACATTCAGAAATACTTCTAAGTTCAGCACCTGGTTATATAGTATAGTTTATACAACAGCAATGACCTTTTTAAGAAAAAAGCGACTGGATGTTCAATCCCTTGATGCTGAAGGTGTATTGCCAAAGGTTGAAAACCGTGTTTCCGATTTGAATGCTGATGAAGTAGAACATAAATCGAAAATGGTATTTGTGAACAAGGCTATTGATCAGCTTTTACCTGATGATGCGGCAGTAATTACCCTTTTCTACCAGGGAGAGCAATCGCTTGAAGAGATCGGGCAGGCTTTGGGGATGGAAGTAAATACAGTAAAAGTAAAATTGCACCGGGCAAGGCATCGTCTGAAAGAAAAAATTGAGAATATTTTACACCATGAAGTGAGGGAATTATTATGAACCTTATCGAAAAAAGAATCTGGGATTATCTGGATGGAACAGATACAGCTGAGCAAAGAGAGCTAACCGGGCAGCTGATAAAAAGTGATCCGCTGTACCGGCAGGTTTATAATGAATGTAACTCTTTCAATAGCCTTGTTTCTGCAATAGATCAGGAAGAGCCATCGATGGGTTTTAGCAGAAATGTTATGGAGAGAATTAATCTGGAACCTGCTCATGCTTCATTTAAATCTTTGATCGATAGAAGAATCATTTTTGGCATTGCAGGATTTTTCCTCTTTACGATTACTGCTTTGCTTGTAGTTTTATTCTATCAGATCGACTGGACTCAAACCACAGGATTTAAAACCCCTGAATTTACCATGCCGGCAATTGATACAGCTAAATATTTGAACAGCACTTTTATCAATACCTTCTTTTTCGTAGATATTATCATTGGTTTGTATCTCTTGGATGGATTTTTAAGGAAAAAACTAAAGTCAAAATAGCTAATTTTTGACTTGGGTTAATTTTTTATTCTAATTCTGGGAGGCTTCAATTGAAGTCTTTTTGAATTTCTGCAGTATCACCGCAATCAACATCACCAGCAAACAACCCACCACATTCAGCCATAAGAAAGCCATTAGATCTAACATCCAGCAGCTAAATACAATAATTTCTGTAATGATAGCAGCTGTGAAGGTGGCTGATCCTCCGATCTTTTTAAAATAAAAGGCAACGATGAATATGCCGAGAATTGTGCCATAGAATAAAGATCCCAGAATATTTACCGCCTCAATCAGATTGCCCATTTTACTTGCGTATAATGCCATCAGAATACAAAATACGCCCCATATGATGGTTGTCCAACGGGAAACTGAGAGATATTTTTCATCCGAAGCATTAGGATTCACCAGGCGTTTGTAAATATCAATAACCGTGGTTGAGGCCAGTGAATTTAATGCACTTGAGGTGGATCCCATTGAAGCCAGGAAAATGATCGCAATCAGTAAACCGATAAGTCCCTGCGGAAGATACTTGGTGACAAAGCTGAGGAAGACATAATTGTTGTCATTGGTTTCTGCATCCGGATCATTTTTTTTCATCAGGTCTACTGCCTGCTGCCGGATTGCTTTGGTTTTTTTATCGGCATTTTCAAGAATTGTACGCTGGGTATTTATTGCTGCCTCATCCTTTGCATCCATTGCCTTTTCGAGGCGATTGATTTCTGCCTGTTTCTCGGTAAATGCATTCGAATAATCCGATTTTATCTGATTTAGTTCTTTGGTATACGGACTCTTTTCCAGCTTGCCGAGTTCATAGCTATTAAAAAATATCGGGGGCTGATGATATTGGTAAAATGTAAATACAAGTACTCCAATTAAAAGGATCAGAAATTGCATTGGGATCTTTAAAAGTCCGTTCATCAATAAACCGAGCCTGCTTTGACCAACCGATGAACCGGTAAGATATCGGCCAACCTGACTCTGATCAGTCCCGAAATAAGATAATTGCAGAAAAAATCCGCCGATCAATCCACTCCAAACGGTATACTGATTATTCCAGTCGAAGGAAAAATCTATCGCATTCGTCCGACCCATTTTACCGGCTATCTGTAAAGCTTTTCCAAATCCCACACTTTCAGGAAGCATTTTTACAACCAAAATTCCTGCGATCAAGATCCCTGAAAATATAACCGCCATTTGCAGCATTTGAGTATAGGAAACCGCTTTGGTGCCGCCATAAACCGTGTAACTGATTACAAGTCCGCCGATAAACAGCGTAGTCACTGTTGTATCAATATCAAGAATAGTAGAAAGAATAATCGAAGGCGCATAAATGGTAATTCCAGTTGAAAGTCCGCGCTGAACCAGGAATAGGAATGCGGTTAATGCCCTTGTTTTTAGGTCAAAGCGATTTTCAAGAAACTCATATGCTGTATAGACTTTGAGTTTATGAAAAATGGGCACGAAGGTTATACTCAACACGATCATGGCCAATGGAAGTCCGAAATAGAACTGCACAAATGCCATTCCTGATGAGAATGCAAGTCCGGGAGCCGAAAGAAAAGTAATTGCGCTGGCCTGAGTGGCCATAACCGACAAGGTTACACTATACCATGGAAAAGCTTGGTTTCCAAGAAGATAGCCTTCAATATTAGCTGTCCCCCGACTCTTGTAAATGCCATATGCGACAATTACGAGGAGGGTAGTAATCAAAACTATCCAGTCAATCCCGCTCATTCATATGTTCTAGTGAACAAATAAAACAAGACAATCAGGAGTAACAGCCATACAATCAGAAGATAGTAGAACTGGTTCCAGGTCTTTACAAAAGGTGGAAGATCCTGATCAGGCTTCTTCTCCACGCTGTACAACATTAGCCCAGAAGCCTGCAGTGAGTAAACCCAATACTGCTCCTAGCACCATGTGACCAACAGATCCTGTAACTACCCAGGCAGTTAGGATACCACATAATACAGCCGGAACGATGTAATAAATGCTATTTGATTTTGCAGAGTTTTCAGTTTTCATCTTTATTATTCTTTTTGTTTCGTAAGCAAATTTACAAATAATCTGTATGCACCGGGTATTCCTGCCGGTAATTCCCGGAAAAAAACAAGTGAAGTATATACAAATCTTCCCTTGCCATAATCAGCTACCAGTAGTGACCCGTCTTTTGGAGTTTCACCCGGATCGTTTATGCTTAATATTCTTTTGTATTTTGGATCTGCATCCGATAAGAAATACAGTCCTCTTTCTTGAATCCAACCTTCAAAATCTTTGGCTGTGATCTTATTGGGGTAGTTCAAAACAGGATGATTTTTTTCAAGAAATCGTACACTTGAATTCTCATCAGTAACCCTGTCGCGGGTAATTTTAAATGGATACGGACCAATATTCTTAACCAGTAATGGATTATTGACATTATACTGAATCAATAATGTTCCCCCTTTATTGACATAATCCATCAATTTAGGCTGCATGAGGGTTAATCTTTCATTGACATTATAAGCCCTGACCCCGGTGATGATTGCATCGTAATTTGAGAGATCTGTATTCATTATCTCGGTTTCAGACAGCGTACTTACCTGATAACCAATTTGTTGTAATGACTCAGGAATCAGATCACCTGCTCCTGCAATATATCCGATTTTTTTACCCCCGGTTTTAAGTTCAATCCGTTCTATTTTTGCCTCAGCGAGCGGAAAAAGATTTTGAATAGGAATATGATCATAATCAATAATCCGGTGGGCCCTGTTATAAGTTTCTCCACCCGACTGAACTTGTAATGA